>CAZSXH010000017.1:0-12271 GCA_964611015.1 uncultured Muribaculaceae bacterium | reverse complement strand
GAATTCTGTATTAGTAAATACTTTAACACCTTTTAAATATAATTTGTTAATAATTCTGTTAATACTTTCAGCATTACCAGGAATAGGACTTGATGAGAATATTACTAAATCATCATTAAGTAGTGATATTTGTTTATGTTGACCATTAGCAATTCTAGATAATGCTGCTAAGGGTTCTCCTTGAGAACCTGTACATAAAATACATAATTCATTACGCTTTAAGCTTTTAGCTTCATTAGCATCAACAAAGATTGATTTATCTTTAATAAGTCCATTATTTAAAGCAAGTTCAATTGAATTATCCATACTTCTTCCAAAAACAATGATTTTTCTACCATACTTTCTGCAAGTTTCAACAATATGTTTAATACGATAAATATTTGATGCAAAAGTTGCAATGATAACTCTACCATGATGTTTACTAATGATATCATTAAGCATACCATCTACAGCACTTTCGCTTTTAGAGTATCCACTTGATAGAGCATTAGTAGAGTCACTAAGTAAAAGAGTAACTCCTTCGCTACCAACTTTAGCCATTTTATGAATATCAGCCATTGGACCAACTGGAGTTAAATCAAATTTAAAGTCTCCAGTTTCAAATATAGTTCCATTTGGAGTTTTTATAACTAAAGCAAAACTATCAGGAATAGAGTGAGTAGTATTTATAAATGATACATTAAAATGTTTAGTCTTTACTTCTAACTCTGGAGTAATTATTTCATAGTTTTCATATTTTAAATTTCTTTCTACAAGCTTTTTTTCTATTAAATCTTTAGCAATCTTTGGTGTATAAATCACTGGAATATTAATAGCAGAAAGTAAGAAAGGAATACCTCCGATATGATCTTCATGTCCATGAGTTATAAAAAGTCCCTTTATTTTATTAACATTTTTCTTTAAATAAGTAATATCTTGGATAACGTAATCAACACCTAGTAAGTTGTCTTCAGGAAACATTACTCCAGCATCAATTATTAATATTTCATCGTCATGTTCAACGATATACATATTCTTTCCAACTTCACCTAAGCCTCCTAAAGCAATTACTTTAGTAGCAATATTTTTATTTTCCATTAAAAAAAATTCCTTCTTTCTAAAAATTTGTAATTCATAAAGTTTTTCAAACTGCTTAAATTATAGCAAAAAAATTGGCTTTTGGCAACAATTATTGATTTGCTTTTCTTAAATTGATATAATACCTATATATAGGTGGAAATATGGATAAAAACATTTTAAGTAAAATTTTTAAGCAAGTTTATAATGACTTAGATAATAAAGATCTTATAAAGTTTGAATTAATTGATGAAGATGAATTAAACAAGGCTTTAGAAGAATTTATTATCTCAATATTTGGTAAAGAAATTATACTAGATTTTGGTGAACACTATTCAGAAATAAAAATATATTTTGAAAGTATTTTAAAAAGTGATATTTATGATAATAGTCTAAGTCTTATTGAAAACATAAAAAACTATGGTAGATATTATCATAGCTATTTATATGGATTTTATTATGTTCCTTTGCTTATTGAAGCCATAAGTCATATTTATAGCAATGATTATAATGGTGAAGTAGATTATATAAGTGAAAAATTACCACGTAGAGATGTGTTTATAAATCCTGAGAGAAAAAGTGTTCAAATTGGCAAAAGCACAAGAAAAAATAAAGAGGGATTACCATATATAATAATTGGTGATATTAATAGATGTGAAAAAGTATTAAGAGAATTTGTAAGTGCTGTAAAAGAAAGCGATTCATATTATAACATATTTAATAGAGATGCTTTTGATGGCATAAGTGAGAATATAAAAATTAGAGCTTTATTTGAATCAGCTTTAGTTAATGCAACTAATAGTGATTTAAATTATATTGAGAATTTCTTTGAAAATCAAACAGCATTTGTTAAAAATGAAAGATTAAAGCCACTTCAAACTTTAGGATTAGTGGGTGAAGCTTTTAGTGATGAATTATACGTAATGTTAAAAAGATCAGAACTAGAATATGAAACTCCTTATTGCATAACTTTTATGTTAAAAAATAAAATTGTAGAATTACCTAATTTGAGATTAGGAGTAGATAATGATAATGTTGCACATATCTTAGCAGTCCAATCTTCACAAAATGCCCAAATAAGCAGAGAAAACACTCAAGAATTACAAGACTATGTTAAAAAAATAATTCCTAAATCATCTTCATTTAGATTTTACAATCCATTGCATTTAGTAAGTTTATTTATGGGGATGGGAATTCTTAAAGGTTTAGGAATAACTAAAGTTGAAGTAGCTGATTATTTGCCTCTTAGGTACTTAAAAACATCACTTAATAAACATATGAGTGATGAAGAAAGAGAAAATTATCAAAGAAGACTTACTGATAAAAATCTATTTACTTATATGCGTCTTGCAACCGTTGTAGATGGTATCGATGTTTTACATTATGCAGGAGATGGTGAAAGTCTAATTTTGGATATCTCTGGAGATTTGAGTTGTGAAAGTGATACACTTCAACAAATATATGAAATGTGTTTAAACTATGCTAAAAGTTTAGATAATGATATTAAAAGATAGGGTGAAAACATGGGATTATTTGATAAATTAAAAAACATATTAAAAACTAAAGATAATGAAGTAACCAAAAATGAAGAAGTAAAGAAATATGATGAAGGGCTAGAAAAAACAAGAGATGAATTTGTTTCTAAGCTTAGTATGCTTGGCATTAAGTATCATAAAGTAAATGAAGATTATTTTGATGAACTTGAAAACATTTTAATAATGGCTGATATCGGAGTTAACACAGTAATGGATTTTATGGATCGTTTAAGAAAGAGAGTAAAATCTGAAAATATTACTGATACAAAATACTTAAATGAAGTTATTGTTGATGAGTTATTTATTATCTATGTTAATAATGAAACTATTACAGATAAAATAAATATGGCAGATGCTGGTCCTACAGTTATCTTGATGGTTGGAGTAAATGGAGTAGGAAAGACTACTACTATTGCTAAACTTGCTCATAAGTATAAAAGTGAAGGAAAAAAAGTAATGCTAATTGCTGGAGATACATTTAGAGCAGGTGCTGTTGAACAACTAAAGATTTGGGCAGATCGCACTGATACCTTATTTTATGGAAAAGAAAATATTGATCCTGCTGGTGTTATCTATGATGGACTTGTAAAAGCTAAAGAAGAAAATGCTGATATCGTTTTAATTGATACTGCGGGAAGACTTCATAATAAAGTTAATCTAATGAAGGAATTAGAAAAGATTAATAAAGTAATTGGAACTCATGTAGAAGGAGCTCCTCATGAAACTTTACTTGTAATTGATGCTACTACTGGTCAAAATGGTATAATGCAAGCTAGCGCTTTTAAAGAAATTACTAATATTACAGGAATAGTATTAACTAAGTTAGATGGAACTGCTAAAGGTGGTATAGTTCTAGCTATAAAAGAAGAAGTAAATATCCCAGTTAAATTTGTAGGACTAGGAGAAAAAATGACGGATTTAATTCCATTTGATATTGAAAATTATATTTATGGTTTGTTTAAGGATTTGATGTAATGGAAAATTTTGTATATTATGGAATGCTTTTTGATATTTATAAAGATTTATTAAATGAAAAAGTAACAGATTATTTTAAATTATATTATGAAGAAAATTTAACTTTGCAAGAAATAGCTGATTTAAAAAAAGTTTCTAAAAGTTATGTTGGTAATATTATTAAAAAAACCTCTAAAAAACTAGAAGAACTAGAAAATAAATTACATATATATGAAAATAAAGAAAAACTAGAAAAATTATTAGAAATAGATGATATAAAGAAAATAAAAGAAAAATTAAAGGAAATAATTTAGATTGGTAATAATATTTTTTAAGAGTCATAATAATTATTAAGGTGTTTATATGAAGAAGATTTTATTAATTGTTATGGCTTTTTTGATGTTTTTAACATCAGTAAAAGCAGCAGAAGATTATGCTCCAACTGCCAAAAGTGCAATTTTAGTGGATAGCGCAACGGGAAAAGTCTTATATGAAAAGAATCCTGATGAAAAACTTGCTCCCGCATCAATGACCAAGCTTGCTAGTATGCTTATGATAATGGAAGCAATAGATAACGGAAGTTTGAAATTTGATGATAAAGTAACAATATCGGAAGAAGCAGCAAGTATGGGCGGTTCTCAAGTTTTCTTACAAGCGGGAGAAATTTATACTGTTGAAGATTTACTTAAGGGAGTATCAATTGCTAGTGGAAATGATGCAGTAGTAGCTCTTGCAGAAAAAATTGCTGGTTCTCAAAATGAATTTGTGGAACTCATTAATAAAAGATTAAAAGAAATTGGAGCTAAGAATACTAATTTTGTCAATGCGCATGGTCTTGATGCAGAAGGTCATTATTCTACCGCAAGAGATATGTCTATTATTGCAAGAGAACTACTTAAGCATGAACGTATCTTAGAATTTACAAGTGTATATGAAGAATACTTACAAAAAAATGATGGGTCAAAGATATGGCTTGTTAATACCAATAAATTAGTAAGGTTTTATGATGGCGTTGATGGCCTTAAAACTGGATTTACAGCTACTGCAGGTTATTGTCTAACAGCAACAGCTAAAAAAGACAACTTTAGATTAATCTCCGTTGTTATGGGAGAAGACTCCAGTGAAAATAGAAGTAGTGATACAGTGAAGCTTCTTAACTACGGTTTTAATACATTTAAAATTAATACTGTAAAAACTAAGAATGAAATTCTTGGAAAAGTAAGAGTAGAAGGTGGAAAAAAAGATTTTGCAAATATTACTCTTTTAAATGATGCCACAGAACTTTTAAAAAATACTGAGGAAGCGGGAGAATATAAGTTTAATTTAAAAGTAGATAAATTAAAGGCTCCACTAAAAAAAGGTGATATTGTTGGGACAACAGAAATTATTGATAAAGATGGTAATGTTGTAGATGAAGTAGAAGTAACTGTAAATGAAAATATCAAAAAAGCTAACATCTTTGATTATATACTTCGTAATTTAAAAGCTGCTAGTGCAGGTAAAAGTTTAATTAAACAATAAAAGAAAGCTAGAAAATAGTTTTCTTTTTTTCTATAAAGATGCTATAATATTTTAAAAAGAAGGTGTGCTTTATGGAAAAAGTTGTAACTTTGCTTCCTGCTGATCGTTATGTCGTTTTTAATAAAAGCATTCTAACTGACTTTGATAAAAAAATATTAATATCTTTTTATGAACCAATTATTGGTCATCTTTCAACTTGTCTTTATCTAACTTTATTTAATGATTTAGAAGAAAATCGTCAGATATCAAGAGATTTAACTCATCATCACTTAATGAGTATTTTAAAGTGTCCTTTAAATGTTTTAAAAGAAGCAAGAGAGTCACTTGAAGCAGTAGGTCTTTTAAAAAGCTATTTAAAGACTGGAGATGTCAACAATTATATTTATGAGTTATATTCACCACTTTCTCCAAGTGAATTTTTCAATCATCCAATTCTAAATATTGTTTTATATAATAATCTTGGAGCAACTGAATATGATTATCTAAAAAAACAATATCAAAAAATTAAAATTGATACAAAAGAATATACTGACATTACTAAGAAGATGGATGAAGTATATGATTCTATTACAGATATACCTGCACTTGATAGTGTAGAGCGCAGTATTAATGATATTTGTGTTACTGATCAAGTAGATTTTGATTTAATAGTTTCATCTATCCCAAAAGGAATAATTAATGAAAAAGCCTTTAATAAAAAAACAAAGGATTTAATTAATGAGTTAAGTTTTATATACAAAATTGATAGTTTAATAATGATGGAATTAATACGTAGTGTTTTAAATGAATTTGGTATGATTGATAAAAACAATTTAAGAATAGCTGCTCGTAAGCTATATCAATTTAATAATGGGGCACTACCAACACTAATTTATCGTTCTCAACCAGAATATTTAAAAACACCTATTGGAGATAATTCAATGCGTGGTAAAATTATTAGAGCTTTTGAAAGTGTAAATCCGGTAGATTTCTTAAGAAATAAATATCATGGAGTAAAACCAACGAATAGAGATATTAAAATAATTGAAAGTTTAATTATAGACTTAGAAATGACACCAGCAGTAGTTAATGTTTTACTTGATTATGTTTTAAGAAAAAACAATAACAAATTATCAACTGCTTATATTGAAACTATTGCAGGACAATGGAAAAGAGCGGGACTTAAAACTGCATCTGAAGCAATGGACTTTGCGGAAAAAGAAAATGCGAGATTGTCAAAGAAACTTGCTCCTACTTCTAAAACTACTAATAGAGAACCAGTTTGGTTTAGTAAGGTTAGCGAAAAAAGTGAAATGAGTGGGGATGAACAAGAAGAATTAGAAAACTTGTTAAAGGAGTTTAAATAATGGAAAATGTTAGTATAAGCTTAAATGAAAAAATTGAGCAACAATTAGAAAATGAATTAAAAGAATCTTTAAAAAATGAAGAATTTTGTAAGCTTATTAAAAGACTTAAAATAAGTAAAGATCTTGCTAAGAAGAATAATTCAATGCTTATGGATACTTGTGGTGAACTTGAAAATTGTAAAAACTGTAAAGGTCTTTATATGTGTAAAAATAAAGTGAGTGGCCATGTACTTTATCCTAATAATGAAGATGAATCACTTAAATTTATGTATACGCCATGCCGTTTTCAACAGGAAATGGTCAAGCTAGAAAAAGAAAAAGAAGACCAAATTGATGATATTAAAAATGCTAGCATGAAAGATATATTTACAGATGACAAAAATAGAATACCTGTTATTAAATGGTTAAAGAATTATTATGATAAGTATGAAAAAGTTAATTCGTTAAAAGGATTATATTTGCATGGTTCTTTTGGAAGTGGAAAAACATATTTAATTGCAGCATTACTTAATGAATTAAGAGCTAAGAAAAATGCCATAACAGAGATTGTTTATTTTCCAGAATTACTTCGTAATATGAAAGAAGATTTTTCTATAGTAGAAGATAAACTTAGATATTTACAATCAGTTGATATCTTATTAATCGACGATATTGGAGCAGAAAATGTTACTGCTTGGGGTAGAGATGAAATACTTGGAACAATCTTACAGTATCGTATGAATCATCGTCTTACAACATTTTTTACTTCCAACTTAGATATTAAGGATTTGGAACAACACTTATCAACAACTAAAGATAGTGAAGATAAAGTAAAAGCAAGAAGAATAACAGAAAGAATTAAACAACTTACAGAAACATTAGAGTTAGTTAGTGAAAATCGCAGAAATTAATTTTAGGAGGGTTTTTTATGGGGAAGTTACAAGATTATAGAAGCGTTTATGAACAAGAAAAAGGAAGATTACAAGAAGATAAGTTAAATAGAGATAGCTTTTTAAGTTATTTTCATGATTTAGCAATGGATGAAGTTGAAAGCCTTTTTGAAGTTAGAGAGTATTTAGTTGATAGCTGTGGGGGAGTAGATATTTATAAAGAATTAGGTCCTATTCAAATAAGAATGCGTCAATATTTTAAAGAAAATTTTGAACTATTAATTAAGCCGGATTATCCTAGTTCATTAGCAAACACTCTAGATGTAAAAACTTTTAAAATGGCTGCTAGTTATTTATCCTATTTTTTAAGATGTTATGCTAAAAGAAAAGGGAATGGTTTGAATTTTGTTTATAACCATCCTTTGGAATATAAAATGGCATTTGATGCTACAGGAAAAGTTAATCATGATGAACAAGAAATCAGAGTTGTTAATTGGGTTGTTTATTTAATGCAAACAATATTTGCAAGTAGTAACTGGGTTTTAGAAAATAATGAACTAGTATTAAGAATTCCATATATAATTGATAAAGATCACACTCAAACTTTAGAAGTGCATGGTCAAGGAAATGATGGTTTGCAAAAAATGGAATTTGCTATTCCTGTTGAAAAAAGCGAACATTATGCATTGATTGAATATCAAGAAGTATTTATTGCTTTACTAGTTGATTTAGGATTAGAATTAGACTTTATCGATTTTCCTGATAAGAAAAATGGAATGATTACTATTAAACTTCCTTTATCAAAGCTTGAAGATATCTTAAACTCTGATTTTATGAAAGCAACTTTAACTGATGAACAAAAAAGAGTTTTAACTAGATGGTAAAGTTTTAAAAAAAGAATGATAATTTCTTTTAACTAATTAAAATTTATGTTATGATATAAATAATAAGAGGGTGGATTATAGTGGAAAAAAATATTGAACCGTTATTAAAAGATCCTGTAGAAACTTTTGGGTTTTTACAAGAAAATGAAGAAAAAGTAGATGGAAAAAGGTATAAAGAGATAATTACAACAGTAATTGTAGCTATTTTAGTTATTGCTTTTGTGGCAAGAGCACTATATCCATTTTATATTGGATTTAAATATTATAATTTAAGATTTGAAAATGAAACAACTGAAGTAGTAGATAAGTAATTAAACTTCTTCAACCATAATAATTTGATTAAATAATAATTTTTGGCTTTTTATATAGATCATTTTATAAACTTGATCTATTTTTTTTATTTTTCCTTTAATATTTAACAAGTAACCATTTTTATAATAAGTTACGTTTACTTCTGTTTGAGTATAATAAAAGTTAACAATTTTTTCTTCTAAAAAATTTATTTCTTCTTCCGACATAATTGGTTTTGATTTTTTATTCTTTTCTTTTAAAAGTGAATTGATAACTTCTTTATTATTAATAACAGAATTAAATGGTTGCCATTTAATCATGCCTCGGTCTAATTTCATTCGTGGTGACCTCCGATTTTTTGATTACGTTCGATAGCAGTAGAATCACTAAGTAGACTTGATGCTTTAAGTAAACTGTTTTTTCCAAACTTATTTTTAATTTCATCAATTGCTTCATTTATTGATGCATCTTTTAAAGTATCTTCATAAGTTTCAAATAAGTTAAGTTGTACTCCTGTTTTCTTAATTAATCCTCCACAAGAAATACTTACCTTACGAATAGGCAAGTTCTCATAATAGCGATCAAATATGATATAGCAAAAGTTACATATTTCTTTAGAAGAATCCGTCGGAGCATCTAATTTTAAAGAATGATAAAAACCACCGCCAACTTCTTTAGAATAGCCAATGCCAAAGCCAATAACAGTAGATTGCTTGTTATTAGCTCGAAGTCTTGTAGTAATAACATCTACCATTTCAGCAATGATAAGTTTAATATTATCTTCGTTATAATCTTTAAAAAGTACTTGAGAGTGACTATAAGATTTATCTTTAGGAGCCACTTTATAGTCTTTAATACGACTTAAGTCAATTCCATTAGCATGATTCCAAAGTTCTACTCCCATAACACCAAACTTATCTTTTAATTTATTGCGATCATACTTTGCTAATTCTTCGATACTATAGATATTTAAATTATTTAGATTTTTTTCCATTCTTTTTCCAATGCCCCACATTTTAGAAAGGGGAGCAATAGGCCATAACTTTTCTGGTATATCTTCATAATTCCATTTAGCAATGCCATTTTTATATTTTTTAGCTTCTACATCCATTGCTACTTTAGCAAGAAGTAGATTAGGACCAATGCCACAAGTGGCAGTAAGACCCGTCTTTTTATAAATGGTTTGTAGAATTTCTTCAGCAAGCTCATAATCCGTTTTTTTATATAGTTTTAGATAATCAGTTACATCTAAAAAACATTCATCAATAGAATAAATATGTAAATCTTCTTCTGAAACATAATCTAGATAAATGCTTACAACTTCTTTACTTTTATTTGCGTATAACTTCATTCGCGGTGGTACTATTTTATATTTAATATGTGAAGGTATTTCGTAAAGTCTTACTCGTGAAGGTATTCCTTGTGCTTTTAAATAGGGAGTGATTGCTAAAGTAATAGCACCATTTCCTTGATTAGGATTAGCAACAACTAAAGCTTCAGTAAAAGGATCAATCCCACGTTCAATACACTCGCAAGATGCGAAAAAGCTTTTTAAATCAATACACATTATATTTCTTTTAACATAAACATTTTCCATAATTTACCTCGAATATTTGTTTGCAATTTAATTATAGTTTATTTTAATTAATAGTTCAATTCCTTTTTTTGGTATAAATAATATCTTTTTTTAAAAATATTTGTTATACTTATATTAAGAGTAAAAACAGTTGCCAGTGAGATATAGTTATAGTAGTAGTGAGGTTTAGTATGTTAAAAGGAGAAGACTTTGACTTTTGCGAATGTAATGCTATAAGTATAATTAAGTTTTTAAGTGATAACTTTTCGCTGGGTAATTTTGGAGTAAAGAAAAATGCCAGGAATAGACACTGGAGATTAAAACATAAAGAATTAGCTGGATGGCCAGGCTTAATAATTGTTCCCATTCCATTTGCTGTTCGTTATAAAGAGCTTGTTAAGATGGGAAAGTTAATTGTAGTTAAAGATGATTATGGCTTTTTTAAAGTTTATATAAATCCTCACATAATTTTAGAATGTTCTAAATTACCAGAACTAGAAGAACAACTAAAAGGTTTTGAAGGACGTATTTTAGATGCCGATGAACAAATGGGAAAAGAATTGTTAGAGTCTGAAATTGCTGATTTATATGAAAATATTAGAATAATACAACATTTTCATGGAAGTGATTCTTTAGATTACACTGAAGGTCTAATTTGTGCAATTAATGGCACTAGTAGAGTAAGAAGATGTCAACAGCCACAATAAAGTGCAAATTTGTGGCTTTTTTATGTTATAATATATTCATAATAGTGAGGTGTCTAGTGAAAAGAGTTATATATAGTGTTTTTATTTTAATTGTATGTTCTTTTGTTTTGGTAAATGCAAAAGCAGCAGATATGAGTTTTTCAGAAATTGGAACAAAACTAAAAAATGCTGCAAGTAGTATGGGTAGTCTTGATGGTTGTTATGCATCGACGGTAACAACAACGGATAATAAAATAACTATTACTTATACTGTAAAAGATATTTTAAATGGTTGTGAAGATCCAACTGGTTGGAAGCTTGTTTTTGAAAAACAAGGATCAAACATTGTAATGAATAGTAGTATGCCAACAAGTACAGATCGTAATTATAATCATTTACTTACTCAAGATATTTATTGGTTTGAAAAGTTTTTTAGTATTTTAAAATATAATAAAAAGTTTAGTGAACTTGCTAGTATGGATGCAAGTACTTTAAAAAATAATTATAATTTAGTTTTAACAAAAAAAACATTTAACTATACGCCGAGAACTGGAGATGCATCAAATGCTTTTAGAGCATTAGATGCTTACTATGAAGCATTTAACGTATATACTTATAATAATGCTATAAAAGAGGCTTTAGCATCAGATAGTAATTTGTCTGGGGGATTACAAAGACGACCACTTACATGTAAAGAATATAATGAAGCTGATCCTGATAATCCAACTCCGCATCAATTTTATTACAATTATGACCAATATACTTTAAAAATTCCAACTGGATATTATCAATATAGTGCAGATGGATCTAAAGTATACGGAAATAACTATTCTTTATTTATTGGAGTAAGAGAATTTGACTTAGATAATGAAGCTTGCGGTGTTAAAAATCAAACGTATGGAACTCATACAGTTGCATATAACAATCCAATAAATACAGCTAGTTATAAACAATCAGAGAAACAATACGATTTAAGATCTTTGAGTGATACAGTAGGCTTATTTAATGGTGAAATTTATACCAATACTTTAAATGTTTATAATAATGCTACTGCTAATTTAACAAGTGCCAATAATTATCCGGGTGAAAGTAAGAGCTTAAATTATTTAAGTTCATTTACATATACTCTTAAAACTGATAGTTCTTCAAGTAGCAGTAATACTGGAAATACTGGTAATAATAGTTCAACAACTATACCTGATAGTGGAACAACTAATTATAATCCAACTATTAGCACATCAAATATAGGAACCTCAAATGTTGGAACAGCAAATACAGGAGCAACAAATAATGGTGCATCTGTTAATAAACCAAGTGCTAGTGATAATAAAGCTCATGATAATGGATTAGAAAAAGTACCTAGTAATCCTAAAACTGGATATGCAATTCCTATAATTATTTTACTTAGTGGTATTATAGTTGCAGCAGTAATTATATTAAAAACTAAGAACAAAAATTTATTTAAGAAAATATAATATATTGAAAACAAATGGGTTTTGTGATATATTAATTGTGAAATCGATGCGAAAAGACAAGATTTTTAAGTAATTTTT
>CAZSXH010000016.1:0-13136 GCA_964611015.1 uncultured Muribaculaceae bacterium | reverse complement strand
GAGTAGCTTGTTTTTAAAATTACATACTAAATATTTCATCTTATTCCATCCAGTCTAAGGCTGCAAGTTTTCCATCGGCAATATATTCAAGTGTTGCTCCTCCTCCGCTTGAAAGATGAGCAAAACTAGAATCATATCCAAATTTTCTAACTGCAGAAACGGTATCTCCTCCACCTACTATAACTTTTTTATTACTTTCTTTTAAAGCTTCTAATAAATTTTTAGTACCTTCCATAAATCTTTCATCTTCAAATTTACCACAAGTACCATTTATGAAAATAATATCACTTTGTTTAATATATTTTTTATATTCTTCTATACTTTTTGCTCCAACATCATAAATAATGCCATCATCTAAGGTAAAATCTACAGGTAATATAATCTTACTTTTATACTTTGACATTAATTCTCTTAATTCACTTAAAATACTTTCATCATTAGTAGCAATACTAGCACCTATATCTGCCCCTTTTGCTTTTAAAAATGAGTTAGCAATTCCTCCACCTACTAATAAAAAATCGCATCTATCAAGTAATGATTTGATAATTGGAAGCTTATCATCAACTTTAGCTCCACCCATAAATACTGTAAATGGATGAGGTGTTCCGTGAATTAAAACATTTAAATTATTTAATTCTTCTTCAACTAAAAGTCCTATTGCGTGTGGCAAATACTTACTAATACCTGCAGTTGATGCATGAGCTCTATGCATTGAACCAAAAGCATCATTAATATATACTTCTCCTAAGCTTGCCCAGTACTCTGCTAAAGCCAAATCATTACCACTTTCACGTTTTTCTGGCAAATCCATAAATCTCGTATTTTCAAGCATAATTACTTCACCATTATTAGCAGAAGCAACAATATCTTTAACTTTATCCCCATAGCAATTATCTAAAAACTTAACTTCTTTTCCAAGTAAAGTTGCTAGTTCTTTAGCAACTGGTTTTAAAGTATTTTTTTTCTTATCTTCTTCACTTTTTACTCTACCAAAATGACTTAAAATAACAATCTTACAATTATTATCCAAAAGTAATTTTAAGGTATCAAGGCTTTTTACTATCTTAGAATTATCTTTAATAACTCCATCTTCTACCGGAACATTATAATCAACTCTAATTACCACACTTTTATTTTTTAAATCTATATCCCTTATTGTTTTCATAACATATCCTTTCATTATAATTTTATCAAACTAATATTTATTATTCAATTTATTTAAAATGCAGAAAGTAAATAAACAGTAAAGGCTTTTATTTGAATTTCATTTATATTATAATAATGGAAATCAGGAGGGTTTTATGAAGTATTATCACATACCACTAGAACATATTTTAATGCTTGCATTAATACCATCAGTAGCATTTGAAGGAAAAAGATCAATAACTTTAGAAACTTTTATAGAATTTAGAAAGACTTTATTAAAAAAGGCAAATAGTTGGTTTAATGATTCATTAACACAAGAAGAGCTAGAAAATTATACTGGAATCAAATCCAAATTGAATTTCGAAAGCGAAATTGACTTAGAAGAGTTAAAAAAATTAGCAAAAGAAAAATCAAGTATATATTCTTTTGATGGAACTACCATATCCATTTCAGAAGATGTTACTCTTGAACAAATGGAAGATATTCGCTGTCAAGAACATGATGACGATTATGATTTTATAATAAACAACATAGACACAAAAGGATATCATGATAAAGAATGCATCGACGTTTTAAAATTAACTAAGTTTAATGAATTAGTTGCAGAGATTATTAAGTTTGAAAAATTTGTTGAAGGTTTTTATACGAGTGGTCTAATGAATAGCAAAACTAAAAAGCAAATTTATGCATTTCAAATGACTAGATTGGGTCTTTTAAAGAAACTATCTCGCTTTTTTGATGATGAAGAAAGAACTAAATCGTTTTTAAATTATGTTCGAACTGCAAGAGCTGAAATGCCACCGCTATTTAGTAATATCTCTGAATTGCAACAACATGGTGAAGAAGGATTTTGCCAAGACTTAGAATATGTAAATGCTAGATTGTTTAAAAGAGATTCATTTTTCACAGCTTTATTTACAGATTTACCGCTTTCTTATTATCAACTTCATTCCGTACTTTCAAAGTATTTAGATATTATTGGATTTATGAGTTATGAACCAATTGATGATATCAGTGATATTTTTGAACCAGCTGAAGGATGGGATAAATATTTAAATGAACTAGCAAATAGAATTGAAGAACAAGAAATTGGTTCATCTTATGATGATGATTATGAAGAAAGTACGGAAGAAAACGTCGATGATAATGAAGAAGAAAGAAAGATTGTTTTTGCTCAAGATTTAGATGGTAATATGGTATGTTTAGGGGCGAGCAAAGAAGAAAGTGAAGCTTTAAATAATGGATTTTTGTTATTTATCATGCAATACATTGCCTTTATTGATATTTGCTTTAAAGAAAATGAATTTGAAGAATTAGAAATTGCTAAAAGAAGATTATGTTATGTAGTAAGCCAAGACGCGGATTTTTCTTCATATGAAGGTCGTCAAGAATTTTTAGGAAATATTAAAGGATTAAGCTTTCAATTAATTGAGAAAAACTATGGAAACGTTGGTTATTATTTTATTTATGATATATTCTTATCTGCAAATCCAAAAGATGTATTAAAAAAATTAATATTTATAAAAACCGCATATCAACTTTTCCCAGATAATGAATATAAAGAAGCCTTTGATGAATTTAAAAAACATCCTAAATTTGATGAATACTACGAATTTGTTTTTGAAGAAGATAGAGAAAAGCCACAAAAAAGAGAAAGGAATCATTAACCTTTCTTTTTTTATCTTCGAATTAAATCTCTTTTTAATATTCTCTCACCATTACGAGGTCCAGTTCCTAATGCAGATATTTCAACACCCGTTTCACTTTCAAGCCAACTAAAATATTCTTTTAAGTATCTATCAAAATGGTAATCATCAAAGTCACCTATTTCACCTTGAAAATCCAAACCTAAATGTTGAAAGAAATTTAAATATAAACTTGATGGAGTATTAATCAAACAATTTGTTTTAAGTTTAGAAATATCTAAGTCAAATACTCTTCTTTCCATTTTCGTTACAGAAGTTTGTTCCGATTGATCAAATATAGTGTTATCTGGAAATTCTGAATCATACAATCCTAGTTCTAAAAAACGAGATTCATAATCACTAAATCCTTTTGATTTATACACGATCCTTTCAAGTTCTAAGATTTGTAACAATGTTAAATCACTAATCTTTACACTTCTATAATCATTACCAAATAATTGTTTTAAATATATTTCAGGACATTGACTAAGTAGTTTTTTTACCCTACTAAAATTAATATGATGAGGTAAATTTTCTACATCACCCTTATAAGGATAACTTCCATACATAGATGCTAAATTAATCTGCGTCCATGTAAGCTCATCTCCTGTGCCATAATCTCCGGTATAAATAAATTCTCCTGATCTTGTGATATTACTTATTCTAATTGGAAAAGGTCTAACTACCATAATTGTTTGAAGTAATCTTTCTGGTGATATTCCAGAATCAGCAAGCAATTGAGAAGTTGAAACATTTCTGCTTGTAACGTAAGGATAATTACCGCTATGATTTAAATCTAAATCACACCCTTGTGCTCCTTCTAACATTACATATTCAGATGGATTATCAAGATGAGCATATAATCTTTCTAACCACTCTTCATTAGAGCAAACTACGGCGTTTTTAAATGTTTTAAAAAACTCTAAATCTTTATCTCTAACAACTTTTTCCTGAGTAACTGCTCCACAACCTTTAAATGTTGAGCCACTTTTAATATGCTCTCTTTCATATTGCTTATGTCTTTCAACAATTAAAGGAACCATTTCATGTACATATATTTTTCTATCTTTTAAATATTTTTTAGCTTGTTTATATTCTTCTTTAAATACTTCCATATCTATAGCAGAACCAGGTCCAATAAATAATTCTGTATTTGGATTAACTGATGATACCGGTATATTTCGAAAGACAGTAACTTTTCCTTTTTTATCAACAAAGGTATGTCCTGCATTTGGCATACAGTTTGTAATTGCAGCACCTAATTTAAGTGATTTATCAGTAGCTATTTCACCAACTACTTTAGCTTTACCACAACTGCCGGCTTCACCATCAATTACTGATATAACATTTTTTATCATACCCAAAACCTCTTTGCGAAATATTATAGCAAAACATCAAAAAAAACGAAAGACTATACTTTCATTTTATTTATTTTTATATTTAAATAATGCTGATGGACGATGTCCTGCTCCTGTTTGCATTTTATCAGTCTTTTCAACTTTACTAGCAATAATTCTACGGAATGCTGGATCTAATAACTTTTTACCAAGTATTACTTCATATACTTGTTGTAACTCTCCTAAAGTAAAATATGTAGGCATCATATTAAATACAATATCAGTATATTCTAATTTATTTTTTAGCCTTTCTAAACCAGATAAGATTACATCTGGATGATCAAAAGCAAGTGAATCATTTTTTATTGTTTTAAATGAGTAACGATCTGTAGTTTTTTCTCTCAATATTTTTTTAATTGAGAATGATATACTTTCACTACCATTGTCTAAAACAATATCTACTATGTTATCTTTTTCTTCATATAAAGTAATATCAAACCATGAAGCGTTTTTGGCAATTTTATTTTCCAAACGATTCTTATCTATTAAGGCCATATAGGAAGTTGAAACAATACGCATTCTTGGATCTCTATTACACTCACCAAAAGTATATAACTGTTCTAAATATATATTATCCAAGTTAGTTTCTTGTTTAAGTATTCTAACTGGAGCATCATCTAAGTCTTCATCAATAAAAACAAAGCCTCCTGGTAAACACCATTTATCTTTAAAAGGATAATTATCTCTTTTAACAAGTAAAACACTCATCTTTTTTTTATCAGTCTTACGATAATTACTTATCTTTTCACTTGATACACTAAATATTAAAATGTCAGTTGTTATTGAAAGTTTTTCAAATATATCGGGATTGTAATCTTTTAAGAATTCTTCTTCACTATTATAGACCTTCTCCATTAATATCACCATATTTATTTTAACATATTTTTTAATCTGTTAGTAACTTTTCATTAATTTTAGTAGAAAAATGATAGTGGCTCATTCTTAAACATTTTATCCTCTTACAACTTATTATAGTATCAATTCTTTTGACATTTTTATAAAACTTATTAGTTCCATCAATAGTAACCAATATATCTTTTTTGTCTTTATCGGGGTATATGCTTATGAGCTTCTTGCTAGGAATAATAACGGAATTTACTAAAGAACGATATACTTTGGAATTAATCGGAGCAATCGGAGTAATTTGAAGTGTGGAAAAAGTGTTATCAACAATTGAACCACCAAAGCTTAAGTTATATGCAGTTGATCCCATGGAAGTGGCAATTAATATACCATCTCCCATAAAGTGTTCTAATATTTTATCTTCAACTTTTATTTTAAGCTTAGTGGCATTTAAATTATAATCTCTTAATACTATTTCATTCAAACTATAAAATTCATCTTGATAATTATTACCACTTACTATTGTCTCTTGAATACCTATTTCTTCTACTTTGTATTTTTTCTTTTTTACTTCTGCAATAAATACATCAATATCTTCCATCGTTATTTCTTGCATAAATCCAAGAGTACCAGTATTAATACCTATAAAATAAACATTACTATTAAAATCGGTACCTCTTACCATTCTTAAAAATGATCCATCTCCACCAAGAGCAATTGCTAATTCATAATTATCATCAGTAACAACAAATCCGTTTTCTTCTAATTTTTCTTTTACTACTTTAGCTGCTTTTTTAGAAACAACATTATTATTAACAAATAGTTTAACTCTTTTTATCATCTTCTAATATACTTGTCAACATATCCATTACTTTATTTATTACAATCGATTTGTTGTCCTTTCTACTTTTCTTTTTTACAGTTAATTTTTCATTATGATAAATATTATTATCTTTATCATAGATACTTATATATACAATGTTATCATCACCATATGGATTATTATTATCAACACGATTTAGTTTTCCTGTTATACCTACCCCATAATTAGAATTTGCAAAATCAGTTATAGCTTTACTCATCTCATCAACAGTTTC
This sequence comes from uncultured Muribaculaceae bacterium, assembly GCA_964611015.1. Classification (GTDB taxonomy): domain Bacteria; phylum Bacillota_I; class Bacilli_A; order RF39; family UBA660; genus Onthocola_B. The sequence goes on along the minus strand of CAZSXH010000016.1, from coordinate 6,968 downwards.
TTTACTATAAACGGAGTGCTTTGAAATAGTTTTTTCATTTACTCCCATTTTAATTTTAGATTCATTTGAATAAGTAACAGCGCTAAAGCTAATAACCTCACTTGAACCTTCTATATTTGTAATTGTATTTGCAATAGCTCCACCAGTACAAGATTCCATTGTTGATATAGTTTTATTTTCTTTAGTTAGTAAATCAACTACTCTTTTTACTTTTCTTTTCATCACTTATCACCTTTTTTATATAATCCATTAGTTTTAATATAGTTATCAACATCTTTTTCTACATACTTTAAAATACTTTTATTATCATTTATTAAACTTCTTATAAGTGTAGATGACATTGCTTTTATCTTGATATTGGCAACTACAATTTTATCTTTATATCTTTTAAACTCACTTAATAAACTATCTATATTATTATCTCTATCAATAACAATAACATGATAATTATTTAATATATATCTATATCTTTTCCAAGTTTTAAAATAACTTAGATTATCTGTTCCTGTAATAAAATATAATTCATCATTTGGATACATTTTCTTAAAGTAATCTAATACTTGATAGGTATAAAAACATCCGTTATCACTAATATTTGATACATTCATACTTTTATTATTTACAGTCAAATTTAACATATTAATACGATGATTGATATTTACTAAATCTTCTTTTTCATAATTACTTGCAGTTGGTACAAATATTAATTTATCAACATAATTTTTATATATTAATTCTTTTGCAATCTTAATATGTGATTTATGTGGTGGATTAAAAGATCCTCCGAAGATGCCAATTTTCAAGTTTATCATCTACTTTCTTTTATAAGTTGGAATATGGAATTTATGCATAGCATTTTTATGTAGTTTTTCAATTTTTTCTTTTGTTTTTTCATCTACTGGTTCTTCTTTCATAACTTTAGCAATATCGCTATATTTTACTCCTAGTTTATCTTCATCACTTTGATTTGAAAGACCATCATTTGGTTTTTTGTATAATACTTTTTCCGGTACTTTTAAATACTCTCCAATTTGGATAACTTCATCAACCGTAAAATCTGCAATCGGAGATATATCATGAACTGAATCACCACCCTTAGTAAAGTAACCAACATATAATTCACATTTATTGCTAGTTCCTGCGACCAAGTAAGTACCACCTTTTAGATTAGAATATAATGCTGCTAAATAATAAAGCGTAGACATTCTAAGTCGTGGTTTTAAATTAATATCACTATTATTTGTTTCTTCTTTAGTGAAGCTTCCTAAGTTGCTTAACTCATCTTTAAAAGCATCATATACATTTGTAATATCAAAGTTAATTAAATCAAAGCCATAATAATCACTTATTAATTTAGCATCTATTTTATCTTCATCTACAGAATGACATGGAAGTGTTACTCCGATTATGTTTTCACGTCCTAAGGCTTTAGTAAATAGGGCTGCTACTACACCAGAATCTTTACCACCACTTATTCCTAAAATAGCTCCTTTCAAATTATTTTCTTGATAATAATTTTTTATAAATTCAATTACATTATTTGTTTCTTCTTTTACATTAAAATTTTTCATTTTCTTTTTCCTTTCATATATTCTCTGGTTCTTGCTAAAGCAAGTTTTGAGTTTCCTCCCATTATATAACCTTCTTGTTCTAGTTTTAATAATTCTTCATAATTAAATAACATATATCTAATTACTTCGAACTCATCTAGATTTTGTTCTTTTTCTTTCTTTACATTTACCCCTAGATAAATATGATTAAGCGCTTCACTGCACCCTTCATCTTGGTAAAAGCTATCTAAATGTATTAACTTTTCAGGAGCATATCCTGTTTCTTCTGATAATTCCCTTAATGCTGCTTTTTCTGGGTTTTCTCCAGATTCTATATATCCTGCAGGAAATCCTACTCCTACAGTTAACTTTGTAAATACTCTCGGTTCAATTACAGTAAGAACTTCTCCTTCTTCTGTAACTGGCATAATGATACATGCACTACCATTTTTGCCACCTTTTATTAGTCTTTCTCTTGGAATAACTAATCCATTATTAAGCTTATAATAAGAAGCTTCACTTTGAATGAATTTCTCAGCTTCTGCTATTTCTCTTTTAATTACTTCAATAGTTCTTAACTCTTCAATGATTTCCTTAAGTTCATCCATCTTAGCTTTTCTTATCATTATTTCTCACTCTTTTCATTCCACCTTGCTCTCTACTTTGATTTATTAAGTCTTTTTTCAAAGCTAGTAGCTTTTCTGATAAATCAACGTAGTATTCATGAGGATAATTTGGTCTTTTTATTTCAGGATAAAGTGTTTTAAATTCAGACTCACATATTGCTTTTATGTCCTTTACACTAGGAACTACATATACTAATTCACCATCTTTAAATATTGGTTCTTGTAATTCTCTAATATAGTAATTTCTAATTGTTGTTTGCTTCCATTCATCAGTTGGACTAACTAATGTATATTCATCAGTTGGAAGGATTTCATCACTTAGTGCTAGTAAATCTCCTAGAGCATAACCGGTTTTAATATCATAAAATCTATATAAGCGTTTATATCCAGGATTAATTGTTTTAATAGTATCATTACTAACCTTAATCTTTGGAACAATTTCTCCTTCTTTTTCAATTGCCACTAATTTATATACTCCACCGACTCTTTCTTTACTAGCTGAGATATTATCTCCAACTCCTAGAGAGTTAAAGCATGCGCCTTGTTCAACTAATGATCTAATAGTTGTTTCATTAAGACCATTTGATAAGCAAATAGTTGCATCAGGAAATCCTGCTTCATCTAACATTTTTCTTGCTTCTTTAGATAGGTATGCTAAGTCTCCGCTATCTATTCTGATACCTTTAAACTTATAACCATTTGGAATTAAATAATCACGAGCTACTTTTATAGCATTTGGAATACCACTATTTAAAGTATCATAAGTATCTACTAAAAATACGCAATTATCAGGATTACTTTTAGCATAGGTTAAAAATGCTTGGTATTCACTATCAGCATCACAGATCAAACTATGAGCCATAGTTCCTAAAACTGGAATATCATACATCTTTCCTGCAAGAACATTACTAGTTCCTGAGCAACCACCAATAAAACCATATTTACTAGCATCTACTGCAGATGCAATTCCTCTTGCTCTTCTTGCTCCAAATTCCATAACTGGAATATTTGGTACTGCATCAGTTATTCTTTTGGCAGCTGTTGTAACTAATGCTCCGTGGTTAAAACATGCTAGCATTGCTGTTTCAATAAGTTGAGCTTCAATTATATTAGCGCGAACTGTAATAACTGGTTCATTTGGAAATACTGGTGTACCATCTGGTACAGCATATATATCTCCAGTAAAGCGAATATTGCGAATATGTTCTAAAAACTCTTCTTTAAATAATCCTAAACCTCTTAAGTATTCTATATCTTCATCAGTTATTTTGAAGTTTTTGATATATTCAATAACGTTATCTAAGCCTCCGCTAATAGTGTATCCACTACCAAAAGGATTACTTCTAAAGAACACATCAAAGTAAGCTTTTTTATCCTTTTCTCCTTTTTCAAAATAAGTTTGAGCCATAGTTAATTCATATAAATCTGTCATTAATGTTAAATTTTCCATAATATCATTCCTCTCTTTTTATTTAAGCTTTTGGCTTTTCTCTTGTTAATTTAACTCCCTGTTGTTCTAAAAGTAATTTTGCTGCATTAACATATAATTCTCTGTTATGTTGTGGACTATCAAATGTTTCAACTGCATCTTCACAAACATATATATCAACTGGTAAGTTCCATTCATCAAAATAATTTGCTAATCCTAAAGTACCATTACATACGCATATATCGGTACAACATCCAACAATTACTACTTGTTCTAATCCTTTAAGCATTTTAATAAGTGTTCTAAAATAAGGGGATTCCATAAAACTTGTAGAATTCTTCGGAACTGATAAAACATCATCTAAACGTTCATAAATTTTTAGTTCATCAACCAACTCTGCTTCTGAAGTACCTTCTAAACAATGAGTTGTATCTCCAAATCTTTTAAATTCTGTTGAATCTATTCGGTGAGTATCTTTAATAAAGATAACCAACTCTCCTTCAACTAACTGTTCTTGGATTAATTCCTCTTGAAGTTTAATTACATTTGCGATGCTTTCATCATGTAGCACTCCTTCTCTAACGAATCCATTAACCATATCAACTACGATCAATGCCTTTTTATACTCTGATAATTTTTTCATATGTTCTCCTTTCTTATTAACATTTTGTTAATATCAATATTTAAAAAATTATACAGATTTGTTCATCTGTTATTAACATTATATTAATAACAAAATAAAATGTCAACACTTTTTAAAAAAAAAAAGTTATATTTTTTATTAATATAACTTTTTATTTGGATTCCATTTGATACAATTTTTGATAAACAGCATTTTCCTTCATAAGTTTTTTATGCTTACCAACACCTACTACATTTCCTTTATCAACAACAAATATTCTATCACAATCAACAATGGTTGAAAGTCTATGAGCAATTATTAGAATTGTATATTCTCCTTTTAGATTTTTTATCGCTTTTTGAATATCTGCTTGAGTTTCATTGTCTAAAGCACTTGTTGCTTCATCAAATAAAATAATTTCAGTTTTAGTAAGTAGGGCTCTAGCAATAGCAAGTCTTTGTTTTTGACCACCTGATAAGATAAGCCCTCCCTCACCTAACTTTGTTTCATATTTTTCATCTAGACTCATAATGTAATCATCTATACAGGCAAGCTTACATGCATTTCTTATTTCTTTCATACTTGCTTTAGGGTTAGCTAATAACAAGTTTTCTTTGATAGAAAAATTAAAGATATAAGGATTTTGAGTAATAATAGACATATTATCACGAATAGATGAACGATCAAGTTCATTTATATTAACACCATCAAGTAAAATACTACCCTTACTTGTTGCATACATCTTAGTAATTAAGTTAAATATTGTTGATTTTCCTGCTCCACTTCTACCAACAAAACCTACAGTTTCATTCGGAGTAATATGAAAATTCATCTTTTTTAATACATTCTTTTTACCATCATAACTAAAAGTTACATCTCTAAATTCAATATCACCATCAAAGTTATTTAAATGTTTAGTTCCAAATGTTTCTTTTTTAAATTCACCATCATAAATAATTTCAAATACTCTATTGGCAGATAAATTAAATTCTCTTAAACAACGAGTTAAATCCGAAAAACTATTAAATAAGAAACTTATACTTCCACGATAATTATATACCATTAAAAATACTGGGACAGTCATAAGATTGTTAACACATAAATAAGATCCTAAAGCTAAAAACAAAAAGTTTGTTGTATCATAAAAGAAGCCATTAACTAAAGAAAACTTTGAACTAATACGATTGGATATAAATGACTCCTTGGTTACTTTTACAATATTTTCTTCTGTTTTTTTCATTACACTATCAATAGCATTTAATACTTTTATATCTCTAATACCTCGGACTAATTCATTTATTAAACTGTATTTTTCTTCTCTTGTCTTTCTCATCATTTTCCAACGTTTTTCTTGAATATTATTTCTAATTTCCCCCATCACGTAACTTATGATAGCAATAACAACAAAATAGACAAAAATAATTTTATTTAAAAGAAATACTGTAACCATCGTACCAACTTTAGATAAAGTGCTAGTGGTAATTCTTGTTAAAGTAAAGAACACATAACTCATTGTGCCAGTATCTCCATTTATTCTTTCTAAAAATGAACCAGTTGATGCTTTATCTATTTCTGAAATTTCTAACTTTAAAAACTCTCTTGCAAAATCAATTTGTAATTTATTAACAGTTTTATCCTCTATCTTATCTGAGCAGTATCCCAATACATAATTAAAGATGTTATTTACACCATTTATTGCTAAAATCACTAGTGATGTTAATAATAACTGCATAAATAGTCCATCAGTTAAGTAAATAATTAATTTAGCTGAAATCAAAGGAATGATAACTCCTACTGCTGTTTGTAGCAACACAAAAACCACAAAAATAAAAATGTACTTTTTTTGACCAGACACATATTTATATAGCCTTTTTAAGTTAAGCATTAATAGCTTCTTATCTAACTTCTCTTTCTTATCTTTTTTCATACTACACTCACTACTTCTTTTATAACTTCTACTTTAAATGGTATATTAATCTATTAATTTACTTTTCCCAAATCACCATAATAAGACAAATTCCTAAAGTTTCTTGTTACTCTGTTAATTTATCTAGCATCCAACAAAACGTTATATTTATAATTGTTTAATATTATATCGCTACAACATTTATCAAGAAAATCGCAAAAATTATCTAAAAACATGTAATCTGCTGAAATCCCATCAAAATTTTCATAAATATATCTCCACTCAACAAATACTTGAGAAATGCTTTCTAATTTTTTTAATAATGAATCATTAGTCAATGTTCCTTTACTATGCAAATATTTAAGTAAAGATTCCTTTATCTCTGCAGGAAGTTTCTTATACAATTCTAACAAATCATGACCTTTTTTTCCCTTCAATTCGCAAAAATCAACATTAAACTCTAATAAAAGAAACTTTAGGTAAACTTCGCAAGAAAAAGCTTTATTAACTAAAAAAGGAATTTGTTTAGATATTATTTTATCACCACGAGCAGTAATTTTTAGTATACCACCAAAGCTTAATACTGCATTTTCAGAAAGACCATTATTTTTAGCTGGTATAATAGTCATTTCTTCAATTGGAATTGCATTTTTAAACTGTCTTCCTGTCAAATACATTATAATTCTTTTTTTACAGTTATCTTCTAATGCATTATATATTTCTTCGTTTGAAGTCATAAAAGCACCCCTATTTATATAAAAACGAACAGCAACTGTTCGTTTCACTCAAATTGGCAGAGGCGGAGAGAATCGAACTCCCATCAAAAGTTTTGGAG
>CAZSXH010000015.1:8713-13580 GCA_964611015.1 uncultured Muribaculaceae bacterium | reverse complement strand
TGCTCTAAATTATGATGCTGAAGGAAATGAACTTCATTTAGAAGATATTTTAGGTACAGATATTGATTTAGTACCAAATGAATATGAAAAGATGGTAGATAAGGAGATACTGGCTCAAGAAATTACAACTCTTCCAGATCGAGATAAAGAAATAATGACTTTAAGATATGGTTTAAATAATACTAAAGAATATACGCAAAAGGAAGTGGCAGAAATGCTTGGGATAAGTCAGTCTTATATATCTAGAATTGAAAAAAAAGTAGTAAAAAGACTACAACAAGTAATGGTAAAATAGTGTTAATTAAAATGTAAACCAATTTGTAAAACGTTGCGTGAAAATATTTAAAATAATATAATTAAGTTAGGGTAGAGGGCATAAAAAGGGTTAGTGGTATTTAGTACCGATTTGCAAAAGAAGACTATTGTTAGTCTTTTTTTAGTTGTTCTTGTCGAATTTATTGAAATAGATTTTTAAAGCTATATAATAGATGTTTGTTACTAGTTAGTAGCGCCTGCTTTACTTGTTAAGAAGTATTTAAAGGCAGGTGAGGTTATGAAACGAGAATCTATTCTATTAGTAATAATAATTATTCTACTCGTAATCATTTTACGTTTATTATAAAAAAAGACGCTAACCAGTAAAATGGTGTAGCGCTAGCTATTATGCAGGCGTTACCTAACTGGTAACACTTACAGCCTTATTATATCCAAAATGAAAGAAAAATACAACATATAAATTTGCTAAAACACCTAAAATATGGTAAACTAAACACGATATATGAAAAGAGGATAATAACATGTTTGAGTATATGGGTGATCGCATTAGTAATGCTTTAAAAAATATTCGTGGTATGGGTCGTATTACTGAAGAAAATATTGGTGAAGCCACAAGAGAGATTAGAATTGCTTTATTAGAAGCCGATGTTAACTATCAAGTTGTTAAAGAATTTGTGGCAAGTGTCAAAGAAAAAGCATTGGATGTTGAAGTTGATAAAAGCTTAAAACCGGATGAAGTGTTTTTAAAGATTGTTAAGGATGAATTAGTAACATTGCTAGGTGGAGATTACGTTCCACTTGAAGTAAATAAAAAACCAACTATTTTAATGCTTGTAGGTCTTCAAGGTAGTGGTAAAACTACAACTGCTGGTAAGCTTGCTAATTATCTCCGAAAAAAACATAGTAAAAAACCTCTTTTAATAGCTGGAGATATTTATAGACCTGCAGCTATTGATCAATTAAAAACTATTGGAAAAGAATTAAACATAGATGTATTTAGTGAAGAAAAAAGCGTCGTAGAAATAGTAAAAGATGCTCTTATATACGCTAAAGAAAACAATCATGATTATATAATTATCGATACAGCAGGACGTTTGCAAATAGATGAAGAATTGATGCAAGAATTAAAAGATATTGATGAACTTGTAAATCCTAATGAAAAGATTTTAGTTATTGATGGTTCTATGGGTCAAGATGCAATCAATGTAATAACAGGGTTTAATGAAAGCCTAAATTTAACTGGATGTATTCTTACTAAGCTTGATGGTAATACTAAAGGTGGAGTTGCTTTATCAGTTAGACATTTAACAAACATTCCAATTAAATTTGTTGGTAATAGTGAAAAGATGGATGGCTTAAGTGAGTTTTATCCTGAACGTATGGCTGAACGTATTTTGGATATGGGTGATATCCTTGAAATTGTTTCTAAAGTAGAAGATGTAATTGATGAAGATGAAGCAAGAGAACAAGCTAAAAAGATGAAAAAAGGAACTTATGATTTAAATGATTTTTTAGCTAATTTAAAACAAATAAAGAAATTAGGACCTTTAGAAAATATTTTAAAAATGCTTCCTCAAGCAAGAAAGATGGGACTTAATAATGTTTCGATTGATCCTAAAGAAATAGCACATATTGAAGCAATAATTTCTTCCATGACTTTGGAAGAAAGAAGAAAACCAGAAATATTAAAAGCAACAAGAAAGCAAAGAATCGCTAAAGGTAGTGGTAGAAGTGTGGAAGAAGTAAATAGACTTATAAAACAATTTGAAACTATGAAAGATATGATGAAAAAAATAAGTAGTGGTAATATGAAGGATTTACCATTTTAGAAAAAAACTAGATATTCTAGTTTTTTTCTTTTAAATGTGTTAATTATTATATAAATTCTTAAAACTACTTTAAAGATTAAAAAAAAGATGTTATAATTTCATTAGAATAGGTGATAAGATGCAAAAAGTAGATTCGCGAAAAATTGCTTTAGTTGTTTTATTTGTATTAATTCTAGTTGTAATAGGGATGCTGGCAGGGAAAGTTACGTATTCTTTTTTAGCTCCTCATCTAGATGATGATAAGTTTGTTGAAGGGGGAGTTACTGCAACTGGAGATACTTTGCTTTTTAGTAAAGGAGAAGGTATCAACTTAACTGCAGATGTAAGTACTTTAGGTGACAATAATTTAACTTCGGAAACATCACCATCAGTTAAGCTTACATCAGAAGATGAAACGAAAAAAGCAAAAGCTACATATTTTGTAGGATTTGAAATAAATAGTAATACATTTGCTTATTCTGTAAATGAAAATACTCCAGAATTGATTTTAACTGTAAAAGATGAAACGGGAGAAATTGTAAAAACGAGTAGTGATGAACTTCAATATGTTACAAGTGGAAGCGTTTCTGGTTTTGATATAACAGGAAAAGTTGGAGCTTTTAATATTGTTTCTGAAAAAGAAATAAGTACTTTAGAAGGAGAAAGTGAAAAGATTCATACTTGGACTTTTACTTTAACATTTATCAATATGCCAAATGTTGATCAAAGTATAAATGAAAGTGCCAAGATTGAACTAAATGTAATATTACAAAAAAATAGAATTTATCGTAATTTTGTTGAATACTTAAAAAATGAAGAAGAAAATGGGTTAAAGTATATCGCATTTAAAGAAGATAATACTTCAAACATCACTAATGAATCATATAGATTTGTTGGTAATAATGAAAGTGTAAAAAATTACGTGTGCTTTGGTTATGATGATATAACAAAAGCTTATAAAGAAAACTGGTGTCCAGAAGAATATCAATATAGAGTTATTGGTGTTATTGATGGCTATGTTAAATTAGTTAAGAATACATCTGTAAATGAACTTGCTTGGAATTCAAGTGAAGCAGTAGATGGTTTATCAAACGTTTGGAAGAATACATCTTTAAAAGGATATTTAAATACTACATATTTAAATGGTTTTGCTAATTCATGGCAAAAAAAGATTGCAACAGTTGGTTGGAATATGCCAAGAGTAAATCATGATATTTTGCTTGAAAGCGTACCAAAAGCATTAATTGGTTATGATAAAAGTGAAATAGCATTGGATGCTAAAGTGGGACTTATGAATATAACTGACTATGTTTTGGCAGCAAATAATGTAAATGAAGTAAAATTAAGTAACTATAATCAAGAAGAAATAAAAACAAATAATTGGATGTATCTATCTAATCAATCAGATGAATGGTTAATAAATGCAGATGATGATGCAAATTCTATTTATTATAAGAATGAAGAAGGTAGTATTAATCATGGTAGTGTTACTGACTTAAAAGCAGTAAGACCAGTATTTTACTTAGAGAAAAAAGTTACAATAACTGGAGGATCTGGTACTGCATCTGATCCATATAGAATTGATTGAATGTAAAAAGACACTAATTTGCAGTGCCTTTTTTATTGTTCTAATACTCTTTTTAGTAATTCTGCCATACGGCAGCTAATTTGATAAGTTTCAGAAGTTTTAATAATACTATTTATAGTTTCCTCATCATTTGAATAATGACTTGGGTCAATTGAGTGTTGAATATCTCTAATGCTAAGAATCAACTTATTAAAAGTATCAAGATTAATAGGTTTACTAACACTTTCTACTAAAATTGGATCATCTATATCAACATCAGGATTACTTTCTAATCCAATTACATTAAGAACTTTATTGTAGTATCTTAAAACAAGTGATCTTTCATGATCAATAATAATGCTTGGAGCATTTAAACCTTTTAGTCTTCTAAGTCTTTTACTACTATTTATCAATTTTACTAATATGTTATTATAGGAAACATCGCTAAGGTGTAATCTAACTCGTTTTTTTCTTTTTTCTTCTATTACTACAGGAATAAATGCTTGGGAACTGTTTTTTAAGTATTCTTGGTCATCTTTGCTACGTTTGCTACCCCAAGTTGGTTCAAAAGCATAAGCACTATGAATATCATATTTAGAATCATTTATGTAAACAATCACTGATACATGGCTGTCTTTAGTTTTATATCTATTCCAGTATATAGGTTCTGCTAAAACTCCTAAAGAGTTGCAAATACTACAAAAAATATTAACAAATCCAGCACAAACTATTTCTTCTTCACAAAGTACATGATTTAAATCTCTACTTACTGCAGCATCAGCTGAAGTGGATTTTTTATAAACACGTGATCTTGCAATATCAAAGGCAATATATGCGATTTCAGCAGGACTTAGATTACAATCTTTAATTGTTTCAACCATTTTATCGATTTCATTATATGCAGCTAGCAAGCGATCTTTAGAAACGGGAGTAACTCGATTAAATTGATCAATAAATTTGCAATTTTCCCAAGGATACATGTTAATAAGTTCTTTTAAATCATTAAAGTCTAAATTAGTTAAATCAATTTCAAGTTCTTGATCTGGTAAACTTTTATAATCAAAGTTACCTAAACATAAGCCTTTTACTTGAACAGTAGATTCTCTTAATTCCGCAGCTACTGCGCTAAGATTACTATTTAGCTTTTTAAATATTTTTTGGGTTTTAGTATATGTTGCTATTTCCTCATCATATGGTATTGGAGTAGGATTTTCTA
>CAZSXH010000015.1:0-8703 GCA_964611015.1 uncultured Muribaculaceae bacterium | reverse complement strand
AGAATTAAAAGTTATAGTTACATCATTTTCATAAACGTTTGCAAGTATACTATCTGGCATGTCAAGATTGATAACAGCTTTAATATTCATAAAAATTCCCCCTTTGAAGTGAAATTATATTATCACATTTGGGGAAAAACGTCAATCTAAGGGTTTCATATTGTTTAGTTCTTTTTGCATTTTGTCTAACGCATCTAGCAAAAAATCAACTTCATCTCTTTGAGATTGATTACTTTTGTTTTGTTCATTATCGGTAAAAGGACCTCCAGTGTTATTTTTGTGTTTTTTTGAGTTAATATTTATATTAGCATTTTCAATTCTTGATTCTATTAACTGTTGTTGCGCGGCATGAGTTAAAATATATTGTCCTACCAATATTAACCAATTGCCAATAGAGTTTTGTTCATTGGCATTATAATCTCCAACACAAGCATATCCAACACCAACAGCAATTAAAGAAAATACATGGGGGTTTAGATTAGGAGGGAAATTATGATTATCAACTTCTTTATTAGTATTCATAGCAATCTCTTCTTTTAAAAAGTTTTCAAAAAAACTTTACAACATTATAATTCTATGTTAATATACTAAAAGTTTGAAAGGGGCTGATTTTTTATGTCTTTAAATGAGTCAAGAAATGTATTAAAAAGACTTGCAAATATGCTATATGAGAATAGATTAGAATACGTTTGGAAACTATTAAAGTTAAATGAAGTAGATAAATCTTGTCTCTTTTTAGCATTAGTTGTTTTACTTTCTAATGGTAACGCTTCATTAAATACGAAAGTTCAAAAAGAACCAACTACAACAGAATTGTCTTTAGATGATGCTTATTCAGCTGATTCTTTAATAGATATGCTTGCGTTTGAAGATGGTTATGTTGAAGAAAATGTAAAAGTAGTCAAAAACATGGTTGATGAAAGTGTAAGAATTGCTAAAGAAACTATTAGTCCTGAGGCTATCATTATGCAAAAGTATAATCTAACTGAAGAAGAGTTTATGACTGTATGTGCTGTTGTATTAAGTGAAGCAGCTGCCAATAGTTATGATGATGCCTATGCAGTAATTAATACTATATGGAACCGTACAAAAAGTATCAATTTTATAAACTCTGTTAATAATAAAATGGGTAGAGATGATGCTGATAGCTTATATGTTCAAGTAATATGTCCAGGACAATTCGAAGTTTATGATACTGGAAGATATATGCAAAAATGGGGAGTTACTGATGAACCAGGATATCAAGCAATCATCGATTTTTTATTAACAGAAGAACCAATGCATAATTATTTATATTTCGTAGGTCAACATTGTAAAAAAGATAATAGTGTTCAATTTGTTGAAAGAGGAAATAAATATTTTGGTGAACTTAAAGAAGATGATCGTATATTGACATTAGAAAGAAGTCTAAACTCCTAGGGAGTTTGCTTTTTTTTCTTAATTACTATATAATTAAGTTGGTGATTATTATGCAAATTGATAGTGTTAATGAGCCCATTATTGCTGTCAGAAGAAGTCAGTATCCAGAAGATCAAAAATCAGAGTTTTTACTTGTGGGTAGAAGTAATGTTGGTAAGAGTAGTTTTATCAACACGATAATTGAAAGAAAAAACTTTGCTCGTACAAGTTCTAAGCCTGGGAAAACCCAAACTTTAAACTTTTATTTAGTAAATGATGATTTTTATTTAGTGGATGTTCCTGGATATGGATATGCCAGTGTAAGTAAAGAAAAGCAAAAAAAGTTTGGTTTAATGATTGAAGAGTATATAAAAAGTAGAGAAAATTTAAAGAATGTTTTTTTACTTATTGATTATCGTCATAAACCAACAGAAGATGATGTTTTGATGTATGAATTTTTAAAATATTATAATTTAAATATAACGATTATTGCTACTAAATATGATAAAGTAAGCAAGAATAATCGTATTAAACAAGATAAATTAATTAAAGATACTTTAAGACTTAGTGAAAGCGATGAATTTATTACTTTTTCTACTGTAACTAAAAAGGGAAAAACAGAAGTATTAAACACTTTAGCGGAAAAGAAATAGGTGATTGTATGAATATAAAGGGATTTACCTTAGTGGAGCTTATGGCAGTAATTATTGTCTTGGGTATAGTCATAGCTATTGCAACTAGAAGTGTTATAGGAATAAGAAATGAATCACTAAATAAAGCAGTTTTAGAAAAAGTATCACAGCTTGAGTCTAGTGCTATCATATATGGTCAAGAAAATTCCGATGAATTAGATTCAGAGTGTAGCTTTAATATAGTAGTAAATGGGGAAACTGTTTCTCAAAATTATGAATTTTGTAAAAAAATAACTGCTGGAGAATTAATAGATAAAGAATTCTTTAAAACAGGTGTAGTAAATAAAAATGGCAGTTTAGATTTAAAAAATGATTTAACTGGATTAAGTATGCGTTGTGATATGGTATATATTTATCGTAAAAACAATCGTGTATATGCATCAATTCCTGAGACAAAGGATGAAGGAAAAGTTTTAAATAGTAGTGGAAAAAAATGTAATGAAACAATAACTAAGGATGGTTATAGTTGTACATGTAGTTAAAGGAGGTATCTTATGCAAACTGTTTGTTTAATAGGTAAACCTAATGTAGGAAAAAGTAGTATATTTAATCGTTTGATTAGAGAAAAAAAGGCAATTATAATGGATACTCCTGGTATTACAAGAGATCGTATTTATGGAAAATGTAATTATAATAATAAGAACTTTTTCTTGATTGATACCGGAGGAATTACTTTAGGAGAAGATGATTTTGCTAAAGATATAGGGATGCAAGCAGAGCTTGCTATTGATGAGGCTGATTTAATTTTATTTGTAGTTGATGGTATAACTGATCTTGATGCTAGTGATTTACATGTAAGTAATATGCTTCATAAATCTAATAAGAAGGTAGTAGTTGTTGTAAATAAAATTGATAATGATAAAAGAAAAGATAACTTATATAATTTCTATGAATTAGGTTTTAGTGAATTAATTGCTGTTTCAGCAGAACATAATTTAGGAATAGATAATCTTCTTAAGACAATTACAGAAGATTTGCCGGAAGAAGAAGTTGAAGTTGATAATTCTTTAAAATTTTGTCTTATTGGAAGACCTAATGTAGGAAAAAGTAGCTTAATAAATGCAATATTAAATGAAGATAGATCAATTGTAAGTGATATACCTGGAACAACTAGAGATGCTATTGATACTAAATTTAAATATAATCATGAAGAAATTACTGTAATTGATACTGCAGGAATGCGTAAAAAAGGTAAAATATATGAAATGGTGGAAAAATACAGTTTACTTCGTAGTCTAAAAGCTATTGAACGAAGTGATGTTTGTGTTTTAGTAATTGATGCTTCTACTGGTATTATAGAACATGATAAACATATTGCATCATATGCGTTAGATGCTGGTAAAGGAATAGTAATAGCAGTTAATAAATGGGATACAGTTAATAATCCTGATAGTGATATAAGAACTTGGAAAGAAGAAATAAAAAAAGAATTTCAGTTTATTCCGTATGCTCATGTCGTATTCTTAAGTGCTAAAACGAAAAAAAGAGTACCAACATTAATGCCTGAGGTAATAGCTGCATATGAAAATAATAAAAAAGAAGTTAAAACATCAGTTCTTAATAACATTATAATGGAAGCAGTAAGCATTCATGAACCGCCATCATATAAAGGAAAAAGATTAAAAATATATTTTGTTAGTCAAACAGGTATTAATCCTCCAAAGTTTACATTCTCTGTTAATAATAAAGGATTAATTCACTTTAGTTATGAAAGATATTTAGAAAATCAAATAAGAGCCAATATTGATTTTGATGGAACTCCAATTATTTTACAATTTAAAAATAAGGGAGATAAAGAATGAGTAAAAGTAATGAAGAAGTAGCAAATGATCTTTTGATAAATAAAAAAAACATGGATGAGGCTTACTTTGTTACAAGAGAAAAATATAATGTTGAAAGTGCTAATGAAGCAATAAGAAAATACTTTCTAGGATACTCTATAAGAGGTTTTACGAGAGATCAAGATGCTCGTAGGAAAATGGATGAACTTCAATATAAACCTTATGCTTTAACTCATATCTTACTTGATTATGCCATGTCTTCATTTTTATTAAATAAAATGGAATGTGATATTAGCGAACAAGATTTATATGCTTATGCGAGAGATAGTGAAGGTACTTTAGATTATACTGAAAAAGTCATAGTTAAAGTATTTGCATCTGCAGTTGCTATGAGTCCTTATTGGGCATATAATTTGCTTTGTTGTAATGAAAAATTAAAAGAAGCTTTAGTAAAAAGCTTCTTAGATGAACGTTTCGTTAAAGGGTTAGGTGCCTGTTTAGATGAAACAACTGGGACATTAATCAAATTTAAAGATAAAGAAAGACCTATTTTAATGAGTAGAGATAGTCTTACTAATGATATCAGAAATATGATTAATGATGATGAAGAATTAGATGTAGGTAGTCGTTAGACTACTTTTTTCTTTGTCTTTTAATTTCTTCTAGGTTGGCAGTAACGATTCTTTCACCAAAATCATCATATATGCGATCTGATATATCTTTAAAATCTTTTCCTTTGATAGCAAATGAATAAGTTGGATAATACTTTTGCCATACAGAAAGTGGTAGGGCAATATTATTAGCCATATCGTATACCATTTTTCTATCTTCATCAATTAATACAGAGTGTTCTATTGAACCACAGAAAAATAAAGGAATATAATAATAAGCACCAACTAAATCGGGATTTTCTAGTAATATACTACTTGTTAAATCATGACAATGCTGACGACGTTTATCTGGAGATAAATCCTCTTTTTTGGTTATGGCTTCAAGTATTGTTGGATGACATCCATCAAATAAAACAGTAATCTTATCATGAATAATAGTAGTATCTCTTAGAGTTATAGAACTATGAGCAAAAGAATTATAAGTCGGAAAATCAAGTTCAGAAGAGTAGTAGTTATCAGCAAGTTGCATAGTTTTAAGTAGTTCTCCAGCAGTTTTATACCCATAAGCATAAAGGGTATTTAAAGCTGTTGCTTTAAGAGGACCTCCAACTTTCATAGCCATACTAATGGCACTAAGTATTATTTGAGTATTATCCATTTCCTCTCCCAAAAAGAATGTTATAAATTGTAATTTTTCTGCTACATATTCAATTATTCTTTTATCTTCTTTTAAATTTTCTTGCTGACGTAATGTATAGCTTTCAGCTAATTTTTCTATTGGAGTCTTAGCTAAAGCATCTTTAACTTCTTGATAAGTAAACATTATAATCCCTTCTTAATGGAGATTATTATAGTGTTTAATAAGTAACTTGTCAAACTAAAAGTCATATATTATTTTAGGAGGATTTATGAAACTAGGGGATGACTTTTTTAAAAAGGTGGAAAAGAAAACAAAGGTGGATAAAAATACGATTATAAGTTTAGCGGAAAAACTACAAAATGGTAATATGAAAGATGAAAAAACATTAACAGAAGTAATTGATACATTAAGTGCTATGACAGGTAAAAAAGTAACAGATGAGCAAAAGAAAAAAATCATAAGTAAAATTGTGGAAGATAAAGTTCCAAATAATGTTGAAAAAATGTTTTAAAAAGGAATTTCTAATTTCCTTTTTATTTGACATAAATTTAAATTATGTTATAATATGTAGAATTAAAAAAAGGGGGTGATTATCATGTTTTCAAAGAAGACTTATTGTGATTTGCCACTTCAAAACGGGGCAAAATTTTATTTAAAAGCTAAGGCGTTAGAAGGACTAAAAAAAGAGCTTGATGAGTTTTTAGAATGGGACAAGCATATGGAAAGTATTCATTTTGCTAAGAGAATGATGTTTTCTCATGAACTTAAAGCTAATGATCAACTTGAAGGATATGTAGATGATATTGAAGCAATTGAAGCTATTATTGCGAAAAAGACAGCTAGATTTAAAAATCGAGATAAAAAGCAAAGAGTATTAAATTTATATCATGGATATCAATACATCTTAACACATAGTAAAATGGACTCTAAACATTTGAAAGAATTGTATGCTATTTTAAGTGATGAGTTATTAGATGAGTACTCTAAATACAATATGGGAGATATGTATCGTGAAGCTCGTGTATTTATTTTTAAAAATGGTAGACCTAGTATTGATATGGATGAAGGAGTAAAATGGCAAAATATTGAAAGTCTAATGAATAGCTATTTTCGATTTGTTCATGCAAATATTAATCCATCAAGTCCTACTGATGAGTATATAAAGTCTCAAATAATGCATTTGTATTTTGTTTATGTTCATCCTTATTTTGATGTTAATGGCAGAACTAGTAGAACAATGTCTTTGTGGTATTTATTAAAACAAAGTGCTTATCCATATATAATCTTTAATCGTGGAATTAGTTTTAAAGGAACAGCGTATGATCAAGCAGTAAGAGAAGCAACAAGAAAACATGATATGACACCATTTTTATTAATGATGCTAGATACTTTAAAAGTTGAACTTGAAAAAGAACACATTATGCAAGAAATAGATGAAAATACTCCATATGATTTAGGAAGTCTTGAATTTCAAACACTGCTTTACTTTTTGACGATGTCAGGAGCTAAAACGAGTGGAGAATTTGCTAGATTTTATAATAGATTTAATGATAGAAAGCCACTTGCTGAAATACAAAGTGAAATGTTAGAACCATTAATTGATATGGATATATTAAAAGTAGAATCAATTGCTCAAGATTCAATTAATAGTGCTAATTCAAATTTAGTTTTGAGTTTAAATGAATCCAAGTTTGAAAATAATCCAAATTTTTTAAAAAGAGTAAAAATAAAATGAGTTTAATCTTAAACTCATTTTTCAATGTAATAAGAATGATATTCTTCTAAAGTGATGTTTTCGTTATACATTTTAGTAGCAACATCAACACCTACATAACGAAAATGCCAAGGCTCATATTGAAATCCAGTAATGTTTACTTTGTCTTCTGGATATCTTAAGATGAATCCATATTTATAGGAATTTTCTTTTAACCATTTAGCAGTTTCACTATCTTTAAATGTAGCTCTATTACTATTATCTTTAGAAAATACATCAATAGCAAGACCAGTTTGATGTTCAGAGTATCCAGCTCTAGCAGCCATACTATCGGCATAAGCTTCTCCGCGTAAGTTTTTATAATTATTATATACTTCTTCTTGATCACTATAAGAATGATATCCCATATTAATCATTAAGTAATATCCAGCTTCTTTAGCTCCTTCAAACATTTCAACGAATGCATCATATGCTGGTTGTCTCATTTTTTTACTTCCAAGTTCTCCCCAAGAGTAGGTTTGAGGAACAACTACTAAATCATCAGGTTCATAAGTACTTTCTAGTTTGTAATATTTATTAACAAGAATTTTTTCATTTAAAGCTAAATCTGCCACAAAATCGGTTTTATAAATCGTTTCATTTAAATGAAGATTAATATTTTGAACAACTTTTTCTAAAGCCATACGAGGATTTTTTTTCATATATTCTGTATATTCCAAGAATTTTGAATCTTTATAATTTTTTTCCTCTGTTAATTTAATATAATTTTTATTAACAGCATTACTTAAAATAAAGTCCATATATTCTTTTTTACTGAATTTTTCTAAAATGACTTTTACATCATTTTCTTCATAACCATATTCTAGTAATTTGTATTCAAGTGATTCGTGATAAACATGTTCATTATATTTTTTTATGCCATAACTAGCTGCCATAATTATTACTACAATTGCGGCGATAATATAATAAACTTGCTTTTTAATTCTAAGTTTTTTTGTCATATCAGACCTCCATTATATTTCTATTATATCACAAATTTGGTATTTACAAATATCTTTATTTGTAGTAATATTTAGTTAAGGTAGCAGGTGGTATTATGAATATAAATAAACAAATAATTGCGCTATGTCCAAACTTTTATAAAATAATAGAATTTAGACCTTATGAAGAAGATGTATTAAGTCAAAAGTTGATAAAACTTTATCAACAATATATATTTAGAATTGATATAAATAATCCGGAAGATGTTAATTCTGTAAGAGAACTTGATCATGTAGTAAGTAAATATATTGAAGATTATTTATTTAGAAAAGAATTACAAAGAGAAATACCACGCATCAAGATTAGAAAAGATGCTAAGGATATTCTAAGAGAAGTTATTAGATCTATTATTAGAATATTTAATAACTATGAAGAATTTACTACTAGAAAAATATATATTTCTAGATGGATTTAAAAGTGCTTAAAGCACTTTTTTAATTCTCTTTTATAATATAAATCATATAATTAACAAGGTGATGTCTTAATGCATATTAAAGATAACCTTGTTAATTTTTTATATGACAAAGATTATTTCATATCAATATATGATACCTATATTCATGTTTTTAATTATAAAGAGCTAATTAGTTTAACTAGTAAGATAATTGTTTTAAAGTTAGATAAATTTAAAATAAACATTTCTGGAGAAAATTTATTTATTACTAAGATGTTACCTAATGAGATTTTAATCAAAGGAACTATTAAAAAAGTAGGTATGGATTATGAATAATGATTTAATTTGGATTAGTGCTAAATGTAGCGATTATTATAAAATAATAAAAAAGCTTGAATTAGTTAGTGTTAGTATTCATGATATAAAATATAA
>CAZSXH010000014.1:0-15271 GCA_964611015.1 uncultured Muribaculaceae bacterium | reverse complement strand
TCAAATCGGCGTAACTAACCAATGGGGAGGTAATGTTAATTCGACCATTTTTATCGAACTCACATACAGTAGCGCCAGAAAAGAAGAATCGTGTAAATGTACGGGCGTCTTTTTTTGTGAAAGGTAGAGTATTTAATTTGCTAACAAGTTTTTCCCACTCAGTTGTAGAGTAAACATATAGGCATTTTTCAATACCTCTGGCAAGCACAAAATCGCTTCCCAATTCATCCCTAAACTTAGTCGGAATAACAAGTCGGCCTTTATCATCAATATTATGATGAAATTCACCCAGTAACATATTATCCCCCACTTTCTTCCACAGCCTACCACTGTCTACCACTATATTATCAAAAATAAAAAAAAAAGTAAATAACATTTACTTACTTTTTAATAATTCTTAAAGTTTTTACAATTGTTTACATTTTAAAACTTTTATCTTATTCTGTCGAACTTATTGATTTGAATTCTTAAAGATTTATAATAAACAATTGTTACTAGTTAGTAGCGCCTGCTTTACTTGTTAAGAAGTACTTAAAATCAGGTGAGATTATGAAACGAGATTCCATTCTATTAGTAATAATAATTATCTTACTCGTAATCATTTTACGTTTATTATAAAAAAAGACGCTAACCAGTAAAATGGTGTAGCGTTTGCAAAACATTTGCAGGCGTTACCTAACTGGTAACACTTACAGACTTATTATATCCAAAATAATTTGTTTATACAACTATAAATTACTATTTATAGTTTTTTCAAGTATTCTTTTAACATCTCTTTCATTAAATGGTTTTAATAACATATCAACAATCGGATACTTAAAAGCTTTGTTAATTGATTCTTTATCATCTACTCCAGTTATAATTGAAATAGGAATCTTTCTAAAGAAGTCTTTGGATTTATAATATTCAAGTACTTCAAAACCATCAACATTTGGCATATTTAAATCAAGAAGCATAGCTTTAACTTTCTTACTTTTTTCTTCATCTTCTAAAATATCAATTGCTTCTTTACCATCGGTTGCTACAATTACTTCAAATGAGTCATCTAATATTTTTAAAATAAAGTTTCTTATAATATCAGAATCATCTACTACAAGTATTGCTTTATCGTGTACAGGCTCTTCTCTTTTATAAACAACTTCACTGGCAACTCCAACTCCCATATATCTTTTAACTACGTTAACAACTCTATTTGTTTCAGTCATTAATTCATCAAAGTTTTCTGTAACAAAATACATGTTATTAGCTTTACTTTCTAATTCATGTTTATAAGCAATTTCTCCAAGTTCTTCAAAGCCAAAGTATCTAGCATCACTTTTTAGAGAATGTACTTGAATAGCATAATTAGCCATATCTCCTATTTCTTTATAACTTTTGATTTTTTCTATCTTTCCTGGTATTTCTTGTAAAAACACTTCTAAAGTTTGATCATATGTTTCCATATCACCAAATAATTCTAATGCTTTTTTTACATTTGCTCCATTTTCAGTTAAAATACTAACATCTTTCATAAAACACTCTCCTATTCCTTATTTAAATATTTGTTTATAACTCTATTTAATTCTTCTTTATTAATTGGTTTTGATAAGTAATCATTAAAGCCATCTGCTAAATACTTTTCTTTCATACCTGTTAGAGCATTAGCAGTTAAGGCAACTACTGGAGTATCAAAATCAGGCATATCACTTTTTATTTTTTGTAATGTCTCTACCCCACTCATTTTTGGCATCATATCATCCAGAAGGACCAAATCATAATGATTTCCATTGTTTAGTTTATCTAAACAATCAAATCCGCTTTCTACTGATTCTGTTTTAACCCCATATGTTTCAAGCAATCTTTCAGCTACTTTCAAATTGATTTTATTATCATCAACAAGCAAAACTATTTTATTTGTTATTTCAACATGTACTTCATTTGATTTAACCACATCTTGATCAATAGCAATCGTAGGATTTGCTACAATTCCCTGATCAACTGCTACTGTAAATCTAGATCCTTGACCATATACACTTTGAACTACTATTTTTCCTCCCATTAAATCAAGAAGTTTTTTCGTAATAGCAAGTCCTAAACCAGTACCCTCAATTGTCATGTTTTGTTCCATATCAATTCTTTCAAAACGATCAAATAATTTACCTATACTTCCTTCTTTAATACCTATACCAGTATCTTCAACCGAAACTATAAGGCGACAAACATTATCTTTTTTAATGCAACTAATCTTAAGTTCTACCCATCCTTCATTAGTATACTTAACAGCATTAGTTAAGATATTTACACATATTTGTTTAACTCTTTGAACATCGCCATATAATACTCTTGGAATATCTTCAGCAATATTAACTTTAAACTCAAGTGGCTTATCTCCAATTCTTCCATTTGTCAAAGCAACTAGTTCTTTAGATAACTTTTTAAAGTCATACTCGCTATTTACAATTTCTATTTTATTAGCTTCAATCTTTGATATATCTAAAATACCATTTACTATTTCAAGTAAGTTATCAGATGCCATAATAATATCTTTTACTTCTTCTTTAGCTTTTTCTGGAACAGTTTCATCATCAAGTAGTAGATTACTAAAACCAACGATAGCATTTAAAGGAGTTCTAATTTCATGTGACATATTAGATAAAAAGTCTGTTTTTGCATTATTAGCTTTTTCTGCTTGATCCTTGGCAATGTTTAATTGTTCAATCATTTTAACATCTGGATTTTCAATTGTAAAGTACATTATCAAATCAACATACATCATTATAAATGAAACTAAAGTTAAATCTGGTTTTATTAGTCTAACAATCAACATTATTATTGCTAGTAATATAAAACTATATATTGGTAAATATTTTTTGTTTATTAATTTCTTATAGTCTTTTATAAAAGCTACTGATAGTAGCACTATTATTCCAATTATATATGATGCAGCAAAAACATAAAGAATTGTTGGTGACATTCCCATAGAATCCATGGCACCATTTTCATTAATCAAAGTCATCGTTGAAAAAGAAATTAAAACTATAGCAATAAAATTAACAACTATAACAGATTTTTCTATAAATCTTGATTCCTTATTAAAAGTTATATAATGAATGTACTTAAAAATAGAAGATATCCATAAAACAATTAAAATAAAATCAATTTTATTAAACACTTTTATAATATCTGGAATTCCATATTTTATTGCCGTTGCTAAAACAACGCATGCTACAAAAGCTTCAAAAACTCCAAAAATCAACATATTACCATAAACTCTGGTTTCAAAATTGTTAATTCTTTTTTTAGAAAAGTAAATAGCACATATTAATGCACTTACTAACAGTGCACTTATAGGAAAATATATATTACTCATACTTGCTAACCTACCTCAATTATAATATTATCATAAAATCATTAGAAATTAAATGTTTTTATTTTTCTTACGACAAAGCGTACTACCATAAATGTCATATTGTGAATTTGTTGCTGCAATTATTGGAGCAAACACTTCTTCAGCTGTGACTACGCCTTTTTCTTTATATATTGCATCTTCATAAACATCTAAACTTAATTCCCATTCTCCAATTCTTTCATTAATCATTTTTTCGTAGTAATCATCTGGTATTTCTGCTCTTTTAAACGGTTTTACCGAACTAAAAATATCCCATCTTAAAGTTGCCAATGCATCTCTTAAATGCTTCTTAGCTTCTTCTTTACTTGCATATTCTTTAACATCAAAGTTTTTTCCGATTTTAGCTATAAATTGTTTCCCATACTGTTCTATTCCAATTGGTACAATAATAGCATCAGTTTCTTTCGCAACATCAATTATTCCATTAAATAAAGGATTAACAAGTTTGCACTTTGTAAGATTCCAAGTTCCTTCAGGGAAGTAAAGCATATTTCCCCCACTTTGAAGTATTTTTATCATTCTTTCACGTACGCTTTTTCTATCTTCGCGATTTTTTTCATTAAAATACTCTACTCCGTTTAGTCCTAAAAAGAAACCATCTGATGTATCATGAATGCTTTCAAAATCTCCCATTAACAAATAAAAATGAGATTTTATTGCTTGACTTAATAATTCAATATCATATTTACAAATATGAGATGCAGCAAAAATTATAGGTCTATTCGTCTTTGTTCTTTCATCAGCAAGTACTTTTAGTCTAAATCCACTTAAATAATTTCTTGCAGTTATTCCAGCTAAAACCAAAGGATGTAAAAGTTTTCTTTGTTTTAAAGTTAAATTGTACAAAAAGCTTTTTTCATATAGTTCTCTTAAATCATAATAATATTTCTCGTATTCTTCAGGGCTTAATGCTTTTTCTTCCTCTCTAGTAAGCCAACGAAATCCTTCTTTTCTCTCTCCTTTTGGTGGTAACTCTTTTTGATATACTCTGCTTTCAAAAACGCTTTTGGGAATGTAAGTGCATTCTTTTAGTCTAGCTTGTACAAAGCTTTCAAAATAATTATCAGGTATGCTTCTTCTCGATTCTACAGGGAACATTTCCCAAATTTCATACTTTAAGCCAGCAAGAATATCTCTTAATTCTTTGCGTTCATCTTCTCCATCAAAGCTTTTTATATCAATATTTTCGCCGATGTTTATATAAAAATCTTTTTCATTTCGCTGATCTACTGCTATTGGAACTATCTCAACTCCGGTAATCAACGCAGCTTTTATAATGCCCGAATATAAATCTAACATTGGTTTAGCAGGGTCTAAATTCCATGTTCCTTCTGGGTACCAAACCAATGGAATTCCTTGATTCAATGCTTTTATACACATCTTTAAAGAATTTTGTTTATCCCTTTTATCGTTTTCGTCAACAAAAATTGCACCATTTGCTTTAAAAAAATATTCATCAACAGTTCCAAATGATAAATCCCAGTCTCCTGCCAAAACATAAAAGAATTTTTTTATTGCTTGCATAACCATTTCAAAATCATAGTTTCCAACATGAGTTATTGCATAAATAACTGGCTTATTTTTGTCTATTTTTGATTTGTTTGAGATTATGGTAAGAGTGTGGCCATTAAGTACTCTTCTAACCTTTAATGCTGAACATAGTAATGGATGTACTAGTTTATGTGCCCATACCATTGGTATTTTTTTATCACTATTAACTAACTGCTCTTTTTTATCTTTAGCAACCGCAATACTTTCACGCATTTTTTTGATTTGTTTATCTGTCATGTATACACTCCCTTATATTTAAACTATAACCCCTTTTTTTTAATTACACAACAAAAACATTCTTTAATTGTATCAAATGTGATACAATATTAATGGTGATACTTTATGGACTATGATAAAAACTATATCGAAGCTACATATAATCCTGAGGAATTAAACGAAATGTTTATAAAAGAATTTGTAAGCTTTAGAAAAGAAAATAATTTAACTCAAGATTTATTTTCAAAATACTCAGGAGTATCTAGAACTAAAATTGCTAGAATTGAAGCAGGTATTACTTCTCCATCTATTATTAGTTTACTTAAAATACTTGGACCTATTGGATATACGATAAAAATAGAAAAAGTAACTACTAAAAAGTAGTTACTAATTTTTTAAATAATTCAAAATACATTATGTAATTATCTTGTTTTTGATATTCATCTTCTAAGTTTATTAAACCAGTTGCTTCCCAATATATTTTTTCTTTTAGTATTTTATACAAATATACTAATAATGTTAATTTAAAAGAATTTATATCAAAATCCTCTTCATGAGATTTATAAATATCAATAAATCTATTTAGTTCATCTTCATTAAAAGATCCATTTACAAAAGAATGCTTTAATGCAAACACTACATAGTCATAATACTTTGGTGCTAAGCATACTTCATCATAATCAATAACTGATATTTTATTATTATTAAATATAATATTTGTAGAAGATAAATCCCCATGAGAAGTAACAACATTTGAAAATAATTCTTTAATTTCAAAACTATTTTTATTCCAAAAATCATCTAATGCTTTTTCTACATCTTTTCTTTTTGTGCTTTTTAGATTTTGATAACTATTAATTTTATTTTCTAGAGTAACTTCTGCATTATAGTTTTGGCTAAAATATTTAATAAAATTACAAATTACATCAATTTCTTCATTACTTAAATTTGTTTTATGTTGACCATTAATATAATCCATAATGATTCTATTATCATCTTCATATATTAATTCAGAAGAATAAAATTCATTGTTATTTTGATCATAAGTAATCGGAGCAATATTATTCTTTTTCATTTTAGAGTGATAACATTTTATAGCATAATTACTATTTTCTGTTTCAACTTCATATACAGAGTTGGCAATACCATAAGGAATTAATTTAATATTTTTAACATCATTAAAATGCTTCTTTATCCAAAATTTATTTATGGCATCAAAGTAAACATCCAAATTTTTTAAAACAATATTTTCTGGTTTAAATCTTTTAATGATTTCTTCTCTACCCTTTTTAGCCATATCATTTCGAATCTCTGGATTACCATATAAATACATTATTTTATTAGCTAAATCAAGGTGATCACCAGATTTAAATAAAAGGCCTGATTCATTATTATCAATCATTTCTTTTACCCCAGTATTATCACTTGCAACACAAGGAAGTTCACAAAGTAACTCTTCCATTGCAACATAAGGCAAGTTATCAAAAGTAGATGGTAAAACTCCCATTATTGATTTACTACAATAACTTTTTACTTCACTATTATTAATATGTTTTATAAATTCCATATTTTGATGATACTCTGCCGGAACTATTTCTTTTATGTATTCTATTGTTGAAATGTTTTTATCATTACTCTTAGTATCATTACCAATAAATTTAAATTTTAAATCTGGATATTTTTGTAAAACTAAAGGAATAGCTTTAGCTAGAATTAAAACACCTTTTCTTTGTTCTAATCCTCCTAGATATAGTACGGAGTTATCCTTTACTTCATCTTCATGATAAAATCTATCAACATTGGCAGGATTACCTAATACTATAACATCATTTCTTTTTATTTGATTACGTTCCTTCATCATGCCATATAACAAGTTAGTGCACGATAATACTGCATCTGCTTTTTCAACAAATGATCTTTCCCATTCAACAAGTTTTTTGTGAACATCTTCGGGTAAAGTCGTTTCATTAAATTCTGCCCATAATTCAAATGAAGTATGAAGCTTACCTACAACTGGCACATCATGATACTTTTCAATATATCTTAAACATTCAGCTCCCATTTCAGGACTCTCAACAACATCAAGTTCATTATTTAAATATAATTCATGTAATTTATCTGCAACTTTTTCTCTATAAGCTTCCATGTACTCAATCGTATCATATTGGATACATTTACTAAATCTTATAACATGTACACCTTCATCATACTCTTCTTTATCATCATCTAAAGAAGCCGCAATTACAGTAACATCATTTCCTAACTTTTTTAGGGTTGTTGCAAGCATTCTTTGGTAAGTGGCAATTCCACCCATACTAGTTTCTTCTGGATACTCATGATGAACTAAACATATTTTCATATTAATTACCTTTTTTCTTTCTTATTGTTCTTCTTGCTATATCAAAAGTTTCTTCTATACCATATATATCAGTACAAATAACTTCATCGCTTAAACTTTGAACTTCATCAAAATAAGTATCATGCAAATATCTTGCAATCATTATTCTTCTATCAAGTTCTGATTTTAATGCTCTTCTATCAGATGCTAAAGCTCTTTTTATAATTCCTTCTTCAAGTGATTGATAAGTTAATGCTATTAATGCTTTTTTAAAATCAATTTTTCTATAATCATCTAAATTTTCATAAGAAATATGGATTAACACATTATCTGATTTTGCAAAAGCATCATAAATATCATCTTTTAGTATTCCATATGAAAGATCAGCATTACCTGATGCAAAAAGGAAAAGTCCCATTGCTTTTAATCTTTCAAATTCTTCTACTGAAAGATATCTATATTCGTCTTCTTTGTCATCTAATCTTTGAGGTCTTGTGGTAGATTGTTTAGGAAACAAAAACCCACATTCAGCTTCAAGTCTACTTGAAAGTGTAGTCTTGCCAGAATATGTAGGTCCTGTTAATGCACATATAAACTTATCTGCCATTATTCAATTATGCTTTTTGCTAAAAAAGTAAGTTCTTCTTCCTTTAATTCATTTATATTATACCAACAAGCCCCTAAAGAGTCATGACCATCTGCATCAGTTTTAATATTACTGATTTCAGCATCATCAACTTCTACATCATAAATAATTCCTATATGTTGTAAATCTTCAAGATGAGTTTCATCTAAATTCCAAACAACATAATTTGTCTTAACAGTTTTCAAAGTAGCATTTTTAATATTTATTCCTACTTCTTCTTTAAATTCACGAGTTAAAGTATCAATTGTAGCCTCACCATATTCTATTCCACCACCAGGTAAGTCTAACATACCTTTATATGCTCCCCTAGATTTTTTTATAAGTAACACTTTTCCACTATTTCTTACTATACCATAGCATCCAACATGTTTACTTTTAAAAGTTTCCATAATTTCACCACCAGTTACCTTATTTTAATATATTTTAATCATTTTATCAATTATAATATTCGTTTTTTGTTAACAAAAAAGACTTGAATTGCTCAAGTCTTTTAATATCTAATTATTCAAGTACCGCTTTAATTCTTCTTACACCTGCAGATGATGCTTCTTCTTTCGTTATTCTAAAATGTCCAAGTTCACTTGTGTTTTTAACGTGTGGACCTCCGCATAATTCTTTCGAAACACTACCTATACTATAAACAGTTACAATATCAGGGTATTTTTCAATAAACATACATTCAGCTCCAGAATTAATGGCATCACTTTTAGGCATTTCTTCTACAGTTACATCAAGTCCTTCTTCTATCCATTTATTAACAAGTTCTTCTGCTCTTTGTTTTTCTTCATCCGATAATTTATGATCACAACTAAAATCAAAACGCATTCTTTCATCAGTAATGTTACTTCCCTTTTGATGAATATCAGGTCCAACTACTACTTTTAAAGCAGCATTTAGTAAATGAGTAGCAGTATGATATTTAGTTTCTACTTCACTATTTCCTGCTAGACCACCTTTAAATTTACCAGCAGATGCTGTTCTTGATAATTCTTGATGTTCCTTAAATTTTTGATTAAATCCATCGGTATCAACTTTCAATCCAGCATCACTAGCAAGTTCTTCAGTTAGTTCAATTGGGAAACCAAAAGTATCATATAAATGGAATGCTGTTGTAGCATCTATGTCTTTATGATCACGAGTTGCTTTTGCAAACTCTCTTAATCCCTTTTCTAAAGTACGATTAAATTTTACTTTTTCATTTCTAAGCACTTCTAATACAACTGCTTCATTTTCAGAAAGTTCGCTATAGTATTTTTTATACTTTTCCATTATTAATCTAGCAATTTGTTCTTCCCAATTGCTATTAATATCAATATTTAAAGCTTTAGCATGTCTAATTGCTCTTCTTAATAATCTTCTTAAAATATAACCTTGGTCAGTATTACTTGGTTTAATACCAGTATGATCAGCACTAATAAATACTGCTGTTCTTAAATGATCAGCAATTATTCTCATGCTTTTTTCATTACCTTCATATGGCAAATTAGCAATTTCACTGATTAAATCAATTACATCTTTCCAAACACTTGATAGATAATTATCATTTACTCCTTCAAGTACTGCAGATATTCTTTCAACACCCATTCCGGTATCAACATTTTTCTTTGGTAAATCAGTAACGTTTCCTTCTTCATCTTTATAGTATTGCATGAAAACGTTGTTCCATATTTCTACCCAACGTTCATCTTCTGGATCAAATACTTCAGGTATTTCTTCATTACTTCTAAAGTAAAAAATTTCGGTGTCAGGTCCACATGGTCCAGAAGACCCTGCTATCCAAAAGTTATCACTTACAGTTTTAGCAATTCTTTCTTTTTTAATTCCTAGGCTTAACCATTTGTTGTAACTTACTTCATCAAATGGAATATTTCCTTCACCAGCATAAACTGTAACTGCTAATTTTTCTATCGGAATATTTAATACTTTAGTTAAGAATTCAAAACTCCAAGAAATACTTTCATCTTTAAAATAATCTCCCAAAGACCAATTACCAAGCATTTCAAAAAAAGTATGATGAGTTGTATCTCCAACTGAATCTAAGTCATTAGTTCGAAGACACTTTTGGTAATCACAAAGTCTTGTACCATAAGGATGACGTTCTCCCATTAAATAAGGTATTAATGGTTGCATACCAGCAGTATTAAAAAGCACTGATGGAT
The DNA here is from genome assembly GCA_964611015.1 of uncultured Muribaculaceae bacterium. GTDB lineage: Bacteria > Bacillota_I > Bacilli_A > RF39 > UBA660 > Onthocola_B. The sequence goes on along the minus strand of CAZSXH010000014.1, from coordinate 4,973 downwards.
CATTTTCTGGCACAATTGGTGCACTTGGGATTTGTGCGTGATTTTTACTTACAAAAAAATCAATATACAAATCTTTAATATTTTTCATTTTATTCTAACCCTTCTAATATTTTAAATATTTTTTCTTTTGTTACTTTTATATCATCATTAGCAATAACATAATCAAAATCATCGTATGTTTCAAATGCAGTTTCTGTAATATCTGCTTGTTGTTTTAAAGTAAGCTTTGATGGTGAAAATTGATTTACAACCAAAATACTTGTAACATCATCAAAATTTTCTTCTATCTCTTCTATTTCTAGAGGCATTCTAGCATCATTGATAACAACTACATCAGCCATTGTACTATAAAGATTGATATCTTCTACCATTCTTCTAGTTAAGAAATGCTTATCATACGCTCTTACTTTAGCTCCTATTTCTTGTAAAAAGTCTCTTGGTTTATCAGCACTAACTCCATCCCAATCGGTAAATTCTAGAGCATAATTTTTCAAGTATTTTGAAAAACTAGTTACTACACAATTTTTAAACTTATAAATGTAGTACTCTTGAATCATTTTAGCTATTTCACCTTTACCACTACCACTTTTTCCCCCAACAATAAATATTTTCATAAATCCTCCTTTTTAAAACAAAAAAGAATGGCCCTAAAAGGAGTGCATAAGCACGGTACCATCCTTTATTTAACTTAATTCTGATAACGGTTATTACCCCGATTAATCTCCATAAGCAGCATCATATATTCATTTTATTAGTTTCCACCAGCCACTAACTCTCTTTTAAAAATTCCTATATAAAATCTTATATCAAAGATTACTTAATAAATATATCATATTATTTTTTATTCTTCAATTCTAATCTGTTCTTTTTCTTGAAATAAAGCAAACTTTTCAACTAAAAATTCAAGTAGCACTTTAAATATAGACATTATTGGAACTGCTAAAACCATACCAACAATACCAAAGAAGTAGCCAAAAATTAAAAGACCACAAATTATAGTAACTGGATGTAAGTTAGTTGCTTTACTCATAACAACTGGTTGTAAAATGTAAGACTCTACTAATTGAACAATTACTGCTAAAACTAATACTCCAAGTCCAATCAAAGGATTTTGAGTAAGGCCTACAACCGTAGCAACTGCTGTACCAAGCCATGGACCAATATAAGGAATCAAATCGGTAATTCCACAGAATAATCCAAACAATAATGCAGATTTCAAACCGATTAAAGAAAAACCTACAGTATCACAAACAAACACCATACAAGCAACAAGTAAAGTTCCATTTACACATTTACGTACTTCTTTTCCTATATTTTCAACTAATCCTGCTACTTCTCTTTGATGTTTACGAGGAATAACTTTTAAAAGCAAATTAGTCACATTGTCAAAATCAAACAACATATAAAGACCTATAATTAAACCAAAGAATATTGTTCCAAGACCACTTACTAGATCTGACATTATATTAACTACATTTCCTGGTAAATCACTTGATATTTCATTACCATATGTAGTTATTGCTCCTAAAACATTTTCTTTTATCGCTGGAATATCAATTCCTTCAATATCAATACGAGCAAAGATATCATTTATAAAACATGTTATTTTATTCATTATTCCAGGTAAAGTATTTATTAAATCATTTAATTCTGTATAAATTATTGGAATAAATATTTTAAATAGTAAAACCAAGAATAATATAAATACAATATATACTATTAGTGAAGCAACAATTCGAGACATTCCTCTTTTGGTAAGACTAGTTACTGCTGGTGAAAATAACCATGCGATAACAAATCCAATAAATAAAGGAGATAAAACAGTTAAAACATTCCCAATTACTCGAAATAATCCTAATTCCTTTAAAAATATAAAACCAACAAAAACAATACTGATTATTAATACAACAAATAATAGTTTTAATATATTTTTGGTTAAATAAATTATTTCATTAACCCCTTCGGTATCAATTTTATTATTCTTTTTAAACATGAAAAGCACATCCTCTCATATTTATTATAATACAAAGATTCAACTTTTATGGATTTTTTTATTAAATTAGTCAAACATTTACAAAAAAACAGCTTATTAAGCTGCTTTATCTCTAATTCTTTCTTGAACTCTTTCTAAATCTCTTTCTTTATTTCTCATTTCGATTAAATATAGAACTAATTTTCTAATATTTAAGTAAGGTAAACTAAATAAAGTATCCATAGCAAGCAAAGTATTACCACTCTTTAAAGCATTGATGAAGCTTTCTTTTATTAATTCATCTTCACAAATAACTCTAAATTTATTAATAATGGTATTAATAGCTACTTTGTCTAACGATTTTTCTTTCAAATAAACATCAAGTTGAAAACCATCACATAGATTCTTATCAATTACTGGAAGTGGTTTATGTTTTTGATTATCTTGAATTACTAATGTACCATTTAAATATTGTTCACTTACAATGTTAGCTCTTTTAATTGATTCTAGTATTTCATCTTTACTAAAATGCATTGTAAATGAGTCTATATCACCCAAATCAACTGATTCAAAGCCTTTAGATATATCTAATTTAGATATGTCTATATAAATAGAATCCCCTGGTCTATTCATTAAAGCTAAAAAATGTTTTTGCCCTTCATTATTCATAAAATTCATCCTTTCAAACGAAGAGATTATTTTAACATAGTTTATAGATTTCGTCAACTAATAAAAGTCCCACAGGACTTTTATTTTTATCTATATCTATGTGTATCTATCATTATTGGATCATCATATGATAATCCTCCAACAAAGCTTTTTCCATTAGTATATTCTTTATAAGCTTCAATTATATCAAATGTTGGATTATCAAATCTTTTCATTACAAAGTAATCGATAAATGCTAGAACATCATACGGGAATATATTTAATAACTTTTTATTAAACGATACACCACTTTCCGTTCTTACATAAAGTTTTATTCCTTCTAAATCACTAACTTCAATACCAGATGCTACTTCAGTTATATGATTATTCAAAACTTTTCCATAAATAGTACTATTTATATATAGTGGGACTGATTGTACCACTTCAGTAGGTATAAGTTGACCATTTCTTTCTTTAAATGCTCTAACTTTTCTTAGTATCCTCAAAAAATCTTCTTCATCCATAACACTTTGAGAACCAGTCTTAATTATATATAAGCTCTGAGGTACTATAAGTGTTTTAGTTCCAAATCTTTCTGTTTTATAATAAAGACCAAACTCATTTAATAATCTAATAATATCACTTATAGAAATACTTGTACAATTAATAATCTTACTAATTATTTCTTCTCTTTGAATTTTAAGTCTATTAACTTTATCTTGTAAACCTAAAGCATCTCTTCTTATTTTAAGACTAATAGCTGTTGAACTATTTTCAGATAAATCAAAGCCATTATATTCATATGATTGTTGTAAATAGTTTTTAGTTTCTTGTGTTAATTCATCAACATTACTTAATAAATATTCTACTGATCCTTTAAAAGATAAAATATCATCATTTATTCTTCCTAGTTCTTCAAAATAATTCATAGTCTATCACTTCTTTTTTTATGGATAATATATTATCAAATATATTAAAATTGTCAAGTTTATCAAAAAGGCAAATACTATTTAAGCATATTAAAACTCGAGCTTTCATACTCGAGTTCTTATCAATTTGGTGCCCTCGAAAGGATTTAAACCTTTGACCTATTGCGTCGGAAGCAATTGCTCTATTCCCTGAGCTACGAGGACCCAAATTCATTTTAACATTAATTTTTCTTTATATCAATTAGCACGCGATAATCACCAACAAAGAATTCTTCTGTTGCATTATCTACTAATAAAATATCTGTTGCTAAAGTTTCACGTTTAATATAATCAACAAATTCATCAATAGCTTCTTTTACATAATCTATTGCATTATAAGTTATTGTAATACGATCTGTAAGTTCTAAATCGTTATTCTTACGCATTTGTTGCACTTTAGATACTATTTCTCTAGCAATACCTTCTTTAATTAAATCATCTGTTAAAGTTGTATTTAAAATAACAAAATTGTTATTTTCCATACCAACATCAAAACCTTCTTTGGCATCAATTCTAATATCAACCATATTAGAATAAATATCATGTTCTGTATTTGCCACAACCATTTTTATTGGTTCATTATTACGTAGTTTTTTGATATCACTAAGTGGTAATTCTAATAATTTTTCTTGGAATTCTTTCATACTACTTCCAAAAACCTTACCTACTTCTTTAAAGTTAGGTTTAACAGTAAAATTCATATAAGCAGAAGTATCATCAATATAAGTTACTTTCTTAACATTCAATTCTTCTTTTATTAATGATGTAAGTTCGCCGATGATCATGCTATTTTTACCATCAATTAAGATTTCTGATAATGGTTGACGAACTCTTATCTTTTCTTCTTCTCTTACATATCTACCAATACTAATTAAGTCTCTTACTAAATCCATTTTTTCTTCTAGTAATTCTTCTACTAAAGTCTCATCATATTTAGGAAAATCTGATGTATGGACTGAATCTTCACCCGTTAAGTTAGTATATATTTCTTCTGATATATATGGAACAACTGGAGCCATCATTTGAGAAAGTCCAACTAATACTTCATAAGTTGTACGATATACAGCCTTTTTAGAATCATCTAAAGCATTTCCCCAGAATCTATTTCTATTTCTTCTAATATACCAATTTGATAAATCATCTGATACAAAATCAGTTAAAGCTTTAACTACTTTATTTAAATCATATTCTTCATATGCATCTGTAACATATTTTAGTAATTTATTATATTTACTTATTAACCAACGATCGATATCTTCACGTTTTTCAACTGGAATATTACATTCATTTATATCAATATCATCGATGTTTGCATACATTGAAAAGAAATTATAAGTATTTTTTAAAGGATTAAAGAATTTAGAGTGAACTTCTTTTAAACCATT
>CAZSXH010000013.1:0-15612 GCA_964611015.1 uncultured Muribaculaceae bacterium | reverse complement strand
AAAAAAATATTTTTGTTAATTAGTTTAATGTTTTTATTAACGGGATGTACTAATTTAAAAGATCAAAGATATGATGATGTTATTAAAAACTTTGCTACCAGCGTAAGCTCAGCAAATACCTTTAGAACCGGCTATAAGTATTACTTGCCTAGAGGTATGAAAGTTATTGATAGCAAGTTATACAATGAAGTAATAAGTGATGAAAGATATAACTATTATTTATATGTTGATGTCGTGAGTTACTATAATAAAGTAAAGAAGTCTTATCCAAAGAATAATAAATCTGTTTATTCTGAAACAATATCTTTTAAAAATAATTTTGGATATATTGAGATAAATTTAGTGGAAAATGAACAATATCTGGTTGAAATTATGTATAATTATGCTAAAATAGAAGTGATAGTAGATAAAGATAGTTGTAATCGCGCAATTGTATCTGCTATAAGCATTTTAAAAAGTGTTGTATATAATGATAGTATCATTACTAACTTACTAGGTGATGATATATTAAACTTTTATGAAGAAGAATTTGATATATTTAATACAAAAGGAAAAGATAATAACTATATCGATGATAATTATCAAGTTGGCTCAGATAGAGATCAATTACCTGATATGGACTTGATAAATTAGGAAGGTGAAAACATGGGATTTTTTAATAAAATAAAGGACATTTTATTTGAGGAAGTAGAAGAAGACGAAAACATTAAAGAAACAATGGAAGTAAAGGTTGAAGAAAATAAGCCAATAGCTGAAAAGATTGAACCTCCAAAGAGAATTGAAAAAGTTGAACCAGTTAGAGAAGTTCCTAAAGAAACTGTTGAAGAACCAGTAAAAAAGGAAACTCCAATTGAAACTTTAAATGAAAGAGACTTATTTAAATCAGAAAACACTTTCCCTTTTCCTGATTTTGATGAAGAAGAATTTTCAAATTCAATGAGTAGAGTACAAAATCCTAGGGCTACAACAAATGTATTAGAATATGAAAAGAAGAAAAAAATTGAAAAGAAATATGATTTTGGTAGATATGAAAGAATTGATAAAACTGAAATAGTAGAAAAGAAAAAATTCAGACCATCACCAATCATCTCTCCAGTATATGGAATTCTTCATGAAGATTATAAACCAGAAGATATTCAAGATAAAACTGAAGAGTATTCAAATAGCCAAATAGATTTTAATAGTGTTAGAAAAAAAGCTTTTGGAGATACTGAAGTAATGCCAGAAGTAGAAGAAATGCCAAAAGAAACCTATTATGAAGAAACAGTTACAGTTAAATTAAAAGAACCAGAAATAGAACAAAAAGTAAAAACTATTGATGAATTGCTTGAAGATACAGCAGATATGGAAATTAGTGTAGATGAAGAACCAATTAGAGAATATGATACTATAGATAAAGAATTGGAAGAAGACTTAGCTCCAGTTGATGCAAAACCAGAAAAAACTGAAGCTGAAAAAGTAGAAGATGATGACACATTAGAAAATGATTTATTTGATCTAATAGATTCAATGTATGATAATAGAGAGGATGGTGAATATTAATGGAATTTTGGTTAAACTTTTTACCTTTAATTATTTACATCTTATTAATCATTTTACTTGTAATTGGAATAATTTTAGGAATTAAAACTATAATAACTATGAATAAGGTTGAAAAAGTTGTAGATAACGTTAATGAAAAAGTTGAATCCTTAAATTCAATATTTAGCATTATTGATTTTACAACTGATAAAATTGCTTCATTTACTGATAAAGTTGTAGAGTTTACAGGTAATTTATTTGGGAAGTTATTCCTTAAGAATAAAGGAAAGAAGGATAGTGGAGAGTAATATGGCAAAGAAAAGTGGAATTGGAAAGTTTATAGCGGGTGCTATGATTGGAGCTGGACTTGGAGTTTTATTTGCACCTAAGTCTGGTGAAGAAACTAGAGCAGATTTAAAAAAGAAATTTGATGAAGTTTCAGAACAAATTAAAAATATCAAAATTGAAGATGTAAAAAACAATTTAGAAAAAAAGGTTAAAGAACTTCAAAAAGAATTAAAAGATCTTGATAAAGAAAAAGTATTAAAGGTTGCTAAGAAAAAAGCAACACAAATTCAAAAGAAAGCTGAAGAACTATATCAAATGGCAGTAGAAAAAGGAACACCTGTGTTACAAAAAGCAACTGCTGATTTAAAACAAGCAACAGCAGATTCTCTTAAGAAGATTGTTGCTAAATTAGAAGCTAAATAAAAAAGAGATTAAAATCTCTTTTTTTTATGCTAATTCTTTTTTGCAAAACTCTTCTTTTTCATCAATATTTTCTTTATAGAGTTTATATAGTCTTTTATGTATATCTTTTACTAATTCATTATAGTTTGTTTTTCCATACATTGTTAAAATTGATACTAAGTAAGGATTATTGCTATCATAAATTCCTATATCATGATAATAACTATCAAATAGTCCATATTTATGAAGCATTGAAACATTATCAAAGTTTAAGCTGTTAGCATAATCGTTTTTCATAGCACTTTTAATAAGATTACTATATTCATCATTTTTACTTATAATATCATATATTCTTTTTAATGATTCATTAGCCATTGCAGCAGTATAGTTATACTCATAAGGTTTAGCTTCAGTAATACTTAGCTTGGTATCACTAAAATAATTATTCATTTTAGAAGACCCAATATATTTTACGAGCATAGAATGAGCAGCATTATCACTTACGGAAAGAGCATATGAAATCAAATTAGAAAGAGAAATCTTATCTCCAAAATTATGTTCACTAGTTTTAGCGCTACCACTTTTTTTATCTGCAGCAGTATAAGTTATTGTATCATCTAGATTTATTTGGCCATCTTTAGCTTTTTCTACTAAATAAATAGCATCAAATAGCTTTATAGCACTAGCAGAATAATAAGTTCTTGTAGCATTAAAAGAATAACCATATTCATTATTTATATCCGTAAAGTAAATTGCTATGCCAGTTCCTTTATATTCATTAAATAGATTATCAAATGACTCTTCTAATCCTTCCCTTTGATAAGGGGTATCTAAGCACTTTTCGTATGCCTCTTGTTTTTTTCTTTTTATTTCTTCTTGTATTCTTTTTTCTTCTGCAATTCTTTGTTCTTCTTTATCTTCTTTTATTTTGCCATAGATGTATATACCACTACCAAAAAGCAAGATAATCATTATTATAGTTATTAGTTTTTTCATTATTACAACTTCTTTCTTTTCCTATCTAAAATAAATTAATATAAATATTGCTAAAATTAAACAATAGATAGAAAATTTCCAAAGATGTCCTTTTTTAACCCATTCAGATAGCCAGCGATAAGAAAAGTAAGTTACTATTCCTGCCGCAATCATACCTAAACCATAAGGAAGTAGTAGGCTATTTAACTCAGTAGTATTAGCTAAATCACTAACTCCTAAAAGCATAGTTGCAACACTTACCGGAAAATATAAAATAAAGGTATACTTTAAAGCAGTTTCTCTTTTTAGTTTGCAAAGTAAACAAGCTACCAAAACTGTTCCACTACGACTTATACCTGGAATTATAGTTACGGCTTGGAATAGGCCAATTAACAATGCATCTTTCCAAGTAATATCTTTATCTTCTTTATCTCCTTTAATATTTCTAACAATAAATAAAGCAAGAGCAGTAATTAAAAAAGCAAAAGCAAGACCTTTTAAGTTATATAAAGACTCAAGTCTATCTTTGAAAAGAATTCCTGTAATACCAACTGGAATAGTACTAAGTACTACAAATAAACAATACCTAAATCCTGATAAATATTCTTTTCTTTTTTCTTTTTTAAAAATAAAGCCAAAAAATGCTGTTAATAACTTTTTAATATCTTTCCAGAATATAATAAATATTGCAATAAAAGATCCAAAATTAGAAATTATTTCAAAATTTAAGCTATTAAACATATTTGTATTAAATAAGTTTTTAAATAAGAAAATATGACCACTACTAGATATTGGAAGTGGTTCAGTAAATCCTTGGATTATTCCAAGAATAATGTACGTTAAAATATTACCCATAATTATCACCTTTTTAAATTATATATTATTTTTTTTCTTTTTTTCCTAATTAGTTTTCTTTACTTCGTATTTTTCACCGAAGGTATCAACAGTTACTTTTGTAATAGTAATGTTTTCTTTTAATTTTCCTGATTCTTGATCTGCTACTTCTTCAGTTTCTTCAATCTTTTTAATTATTTCCATTCCTTCAGTAACTTTACCAAATCCTGCATACTTATTATCTAAAGAATATTTAGCATTATCACTTAATACGATAAAAAATTGACTACCAGCAGAGTTAGGATCAGTTGCACGTGCCATTGAAATAATTCCTTCAGTATGGCTTAACGTGTTTTTAGAATAACCATTTTCTATAAATTCTCCTCTGATTGCATATCCAGGACCACCATAACCATTGCCATCTGGATCTCCACCTTGTAGAATAAATCCTGGTACTAAGCGATGAAAATTATTGCCATCATAAAATCCATCTTCAATTAAATTAACAAAGTTAGCTACAGTATTCGGAGCATATTTTGGATAAAGTTCAATTTGTATAGTTCCATAGTCTTCAATTTCCATTGTTACTAATGGATTTTTAACATCTTTTCCACACCCAGTTAAAGTTAATAACATTATTACTAATAATACTATCTTTTTCATTTTATCACCTAGGATTATTTTAGCATAAATCTAAATAAACTAGCAATATAATTCATATATTAAATTATGAAACTTAATTTTATAATAATTGGAAGTCTTCTTTTAAGTATAGGACTCTTTTTTATCATAATATATTTAAATCTTTTTATAATAGGGTATACATTTTTAGAATTTGTTTATTTTATTATTAGAAAGGGCATAATTATATTTATATTATTAGGATTATTTTTTATATATAAAGGTATAAGGAGAAATTTATGAATTATTTTTATGATTTAACTTTGAATTTTGTAGATGAAAACTTGATGTACTATGAGTGGGATGAGTTTGATAATATTGAAGTATTTAAAAAGGTTCCTCTTTTTCAAGTTAGTAGTAAAACTTTAAAAGAATTTATTGCTAATCAGATAAAAGTTAATAAAGAATTTTTAGATATAATCAAGAATAAAGGAAAAAAGAAAAATGAAGTATGTGAATATGTTGCTTTATTTGCAGATAAAAATGGAGCAATAGCAATGGAGTTTAGTGAAGATGGCTTATCAATTGCTAGAAGTTTTTTAAATATCGATGATGAGTTATGTTTACTTGAAGCTCTTTATACCATAAGAACTGAAAAAATTGAATATAAGATTATTAAAGAAATTAAATTTAAGAGTAATTTAAGATATGAAGATAAAATAAAACGCTTGATAAATACGGAGGTTAATAGCTTAGTTCATAAGAATAATTTTAGTAAGCTAAAGTATCTTTATATGGAATGGTTTAATAAAGTACCAAATAGTAATGAAGAAATGGTTACAGAAATGAAGGATAATTTAAAAAGAGAAGTTAATAGAGATGTTTTAAGAGTATATAATTTAATAAAACTTAGTTATAGTAATGTATAATATCAAAAAAACTTCTAATACTAAAAGTAGCAAGGAGTGTATTATGAAAAAGAAATTTTTAATGATTGTAATGGTTGCAATCATGAGTATTACTTTAGTAGGATGTAGTTGTATTAAAAAAACAGCCAAAGGAGCTGTAGAAGACTTTTTAAATCAATATAAGAGTCTAAGTTCTAATGTTATTAGTGATTTGGATGATGTAGTTGATAAAGAAGACTTAACTGATGAACAAAAAGAAAAGTATCGTGATATCTTAAAAAAACAATATAAAGATATTAAATATGAAGTAACTAGTGAAGATTATGATGGTGATACTGCAAACGTTGATGCTAAAATAACTGTATATGATTTTTACAAAGCCCAAAAAGATGCTAATAATTATCTAACTGATCATAGTGATGAATTTGTGGATGAAAAAGGAACTTATAGTAGTATATTATTTATGGATTATAAATTAGATATTATGAAAAAATCTACTGATACAGTAGAATATACAATTACATTTAAAGTAGTAAAAGATGAAAAAGGTAATTACAAGGTTACCGACTTGTCTCAAGAAGATTTAGAAAAAATTCATGGTATTTATAATTACGATAGTGAATAAAAAAAGCAAGATTAAACTTGCTTTTTTTGTGTTCTGAGTAAAGCTAACTTTGGCCTTTTTGATTGCTCAAACGCTTTTAAATATAACAAAGTAGATTTTATAATGGCACTTATCGTATTCTGAGAATATTCTATCATATTTAAATCAATTCTAGCATTTCTTGTATCATTATCATCATTATTATCAATAATTTGTTTTAAAATATCTAATGTTTCAAAATCACTTTTTACGTAATAAAGCATTTTCTCGTTTGCTTTTTCCATTTCTTTTTTTATTTTAAGATATATGGTATATAAATCGTCTTGCTCATCAAAAAGAATGTGAAAAGTTCTGCCATAATAACTTTCCATCATCCTTAAAAATAGATTGTCGCGTCCTTCACTGGTTTCAGTTTTAGATTGTAATTCGAAGTATAATTCAAAAGGATAAAATGGCCATTCCCCTTGCCAATCTGCACATAAAGAATAAATTGGTTCTTTTAAAAAGGATTTTGTAACCTCTACATAACTAAAAGGAGATAATTGAATAGAACAAAGAAAAGAACATATATTGGTAATAAAATTGTCGCCTTTATCAAGAAATTCTTCTTGTAAAACGCATGATAGTATAAAAAAACACATTTCTTCATCTAGACTAAAAATAAATCCAAGTTTTTCTTGAAACTTTTCTTTTATTCTCATCCAATCATTTATATTTAATCTTTTTTTAGCTATTTTAAACGCACTAACTAATTCGGGGTCTAAATGTTTAATATTTGGATTATTTATCTTTTCATTACAAAAATTTTCTAAATAAAAATCTCTAATATTTATCATAAAAACCCTCCTTTTGGTCTTATATTTTACCATGGATAATTTATTTTGTAAAATCATATCATTTAAAGAGGTAATCCTATGAAAAAGATTTGTTTGCTTTTTTTAATAATATTTATTATTCCTTTTAAAGTAAATGCATTAAGTGCATCAAGTGCTATTGCAATGGATTTAGATAATGGTCGTGTTTTGTATGGGTATAATTTAGATGATAAAAGACTGATTGCAAGTATTACTAAAATAATGACTGCGATTATAACAATAGAGTATAGTGACATAGATAAAGAAATCATTGTTGGAGAAGAAGTTTTAGAAGCGTATGGTAGTGCAATATATATTGAAGTAGGAGAAAAAATTACTTTAAGAGACTTACTATATGGACTTATGCTTCGAAGTGGAAATGATGCAGCAGTAGTAATAGCTAAAAATGTTGCGGGTAGTATGGATGGTTTTGCTCTTTTAATGAATGAAATGGCAAGCAAATTAGGGATGAAAAATACTTATTTTTATAATGATCATGGTTTAGAAAATGAAGATGGTAAAGGTAATTTGTCAACAGTAAGAGATATGGCTATTCTTACAAAGTATGCTATGGAAAATGATACTTTTAAAGAGATTTTTGGAACAAAGAAGCATGTAGTAAAAACCAATTATAAAACTTATAGTTGGACTAATAAAAATAAATTATTACATTCAGAAGATTATATAACTGGAGGTAAAACTGGTTTTACTGAAAAGGCAAGAAGAACACTAGTTACTACAGGAAGTAGAAATAATATAAATGTGGTAGTAGTTACTTTAAATGATGGCAATGATTGGGCTGATCATAAAAGCTTATATGCAGATGTATTTAGAAACTATGAAGCAGTAAAAGTATTGGGAAAAGAAAGAGTAAAGATTAAAGGAGAAAGGATTTATAAGAATGATTATTTATATTTAGATGAAGATATTTATGTTCCAGTAAAAGCAAGTGAGAAAAATCAAATAAGAATTGAGTATGAACTATATAAAAACAAAGAATATCAAAGTAATGATGTTGTAGGACATGCTTTGATATATATTGGAAAAGAATGCATAAGAAAAGAAAATATCTATGTAAAAAAACGAAGTGAAAAAGAAAAAGAGTCTTGGTGGGATAGGTTTTTAAGGTGGATTAAATGGTAAGTTATATATGGTTTTTTTTAATAGCTATTGGAGTAATTTATTCTTTTTTTACAGGAAATATTTCGGCGATAAATGATAGTATTTTAACAAATGGTAATGAAGCTTTAGAACTGATGATTTCAATCCTTCCAGTTATTGTACTATGGTCAGGCATTATGAAAATAGCAGAAGAAGCAGGTCTTTTAAAAAAGTTTGCTAGACTTTTAGAGCCAATATTATCTAGAATATTTCCAACAGTTCCTAAAGATAACCCAGCTCTTGGTTATATTGCTTCAAATATTGCTGCAAATATGATGGGGTTAGGAAGTGCTGCAACACCTTTTGGCTTAAAAGCGATGAGTGAACTGCAAAAGGTCAATCCAAAAAAAGACACAGCTAGCACTGCGATGATAACTTTTCTTGTTTTAAATACAGCAGGAGTTACTATCGTTCCTACAACAGTGTTAGCTTTAAGAATAGCCCATGGTTCTATAAATCCATCAGAAATAATTATACCTGGAGTAATTGCAACATTTTGCTCTAGCGTTGGTGGCTTAGTTTTAGATTATTTTATTAGGAGAAAACAAAAATGAATACATTATCAAAAATAGTTATCCCTTTATTTGTCTTGTTTGTTATTTTTTATGGTTTTTTTAAAAAAGTTAATATATATGACTCATTTTTAGATGGAGCTAAAGAAGGACTACAAATATCTTTTAATATTTTTCCTTCAGTAATTGCAATGGTATTTGCTATTAATATCTTCTTAGATAGTAACTTTGTAAGTGAAGTATTAGGTTTTTTTTCTCCTATCTTAAAATACATTAATATTCCTCTAGAAATTATGCCTATGGCTATTTTAAGACCTATATCAGGGACAGCAACTTTAGCTATTATGAACGATATATTTGTAAATTTTGGTCCAGACTCTTATGCTGGTAGACTTGCAAGTGTCTTGCAAGGATGTACGGATACTACCATCTATGTTCTGGCTTTATATTTTGGCTCTATTGGCATAAAAAAGATTAGATATTCACTAGGTGTAGGACTTTTTGCTGATTTAGTGGGAATTGCTGTTGCTTTTATACTTACCGCGATGCTATTTTAAAAAAAGCAGAAATATGCTATAATACTTGTGAGTGGAGGGCGTATGGAACGATTACAAAAAGTTATAGCTGCCTATGGATACACCTCAAGACGAAAAGCAGAAGATTTAATAAAAAAAGGAATGGTTTCTGTTAATGGAAACATTGTTACTGAACTTGGAACGAAAGTTGAAAGCTCAGATGTTATAGTAATTGATGGTGTAACAATTAATAAAGATGTTAAGCATGAGTATTATTTATTAAATAAACCTCGCCAAGTGGTTAGTAGTGTTAAAGATGATCATGATCGAATAACAGTAGTTGATTTAATTAATACTGAAGCTAGAATTTATCCTGTTGGAAGACTGGATTATGATACTACAGGCTTAATTATTTTAACTAATGATGGCGAATTTGCGAATATGCTAATGCATCCTAGTTTTGAAGTTGAAAAAACATATGTAGCAAAGCTTAATAAAATCCTTGATAAAGAAGATATTATTAAAATAAAAAAAGGAATTCCAATTGCAGGAAGACCAGTTATGGTAAAAAAATTAAAGCTTAAGAAGAAAGATACAGAAAAAAACACTTCAATAGTAGAAATAACTATTGTTGAAGGAAGAAATCATATTATTAAAAAATTATTTGAAAGTTTAAGAATAGATGTAATTAAACTAAGTAGAACTAACTATGCGTTTTTGAATTTAGATGGACTTCAATCAGGAGAATATCGTAATTTGACTATAAAAGAAATAAAGAAACTATATTCTTTAAAAAAATAAAAGGAAGTAAAAACTTCCTTTTTAATTGCAATAATAATTAATCTTAAGCAGCTTCGCTTTCTTCAACTTCTTCAATTTCAATTGCGTTAGTTGGACAAGAACCTATAGCATCATTTAATGCTTCACTATCAAGATTTTCATTATTTACAGCTTGTGATAAGCCATCAACGATTTCAAAATGTTCTGGATCAATAGAAATACACATTCCACATCCAATACAGTTTTCATTAACATTTAACTTCTTCATATTAAGCCTCCTTGTATAATTATAGTAAAAAGTTTCACGAAAATCAATTGATATAGGTTGAAAAATTTGGGATTTATGTTATTATTTTGGTAGAGGTATGCTTATGGATACAAGAGTAAATAAATATAATGAAAATTCTGAAATGTCGAGAGTTTCGAAGAACGAAGAGCTTTATAAACAAATAAATGATGAAGAACTTGATAATTTTAGTGTTCGCAGTAATGCTACAGTTTTAGGTAATCAAGAGCAAGAAATAGATATTGAAAAAATTAAAAGAATCTTAGATAAAAGATATAGTGAAGCGCCAAAACGTCGTAGTATTAGAGTAGAGCCAAGAGAAGAAGAAAGCAGAATTAGTGAAGAGCCAACTAAAGAATATGATTTGAATTTAGTGCTAGAAAAAGCAAAAGATGGAAAAGAAGAATCATATGAAGAAAGTAGAGCTAAGAAACTTAGAAATACTCAATTTGATATTTTAAAGAATTTAAACTTAGATTTAGATTCTGAAGATGAGGAAGAAGAAGTAAAAGAGGAAGCTCCTAAATCAAGTTCAGAAGATTTAATGGAATTAATAAATACTATTACAATGAATGAATCTAAAAATAAAGAAAGCAAAGAAGAATCTGATCCATTAGACATTTTGAGTGATTTAAAAGGCAGTGATAATACTCAAGTTTATGAAAGTATGAGTATTGATGTATCAAAAGTTTTAGAAGAACAAGCTAAAGAAGAGCCACTTGAGTTAACAGTGAAATCTCTTGAAAAAGTAAAAGCAAGTGAACCAACTGAAGAAAAAGAAATAACCAATACAATTGATAATTCTTTTTATACAAAAAATATTTTTAAGAAAAAAGATTTTGAAAATGAAGATGACTTTGTTGAAAACGAAAAGCTTGGAATTGGAATTAAAATCTTAATTGGTCTTGTAATTATATGTTTTGTTGTAGGATTGTTCTTATTCTTAAAATCATTTCTTAAGTTTTAACGCATATTATTTAATATGAGAAAATTAAGAGTTAGAAAAAATATTAAAAAATCTAAAGTTATTATGTTAGTAGTGGCTTTAGTATTTTTTTTTACTGGATTAATTTTTAGTATATATAGTAATCATGCTAGTGAAAAAATAGTAGATGTTGCTAATTTAAAATTAAGAGAATATATGGAAGGGTACTTAAGCAACGATATAGGTTATGATATTTTGAATAAAAATGAACTTGATGATATACTAATTGTTACAAAAAATGATAATGGCGAGATTTTATATATTGATTATAACTTAGATAAAGCTTATAAAGTTTTGGACATAGTTACATCTAGATTAAACAATTTAATAACAGACTTAGAAAATGGTAACAATACTTTTAATAATAAAGATGTCATAAGTAAAAAAAATGGAATTGCCTTAAAGTTACCATTGTTTGTTTCATCTAAAAATATTTTAATTGCAAATCTAGGACCTAAAATTTATGTTCCTGTTAGTTTTGTGGGTACAATTCTTACTAATATAAAGAGTAACATAGTCGATTATGGTTTAAATAATGCTTTAGCAGAGTTATATGTAACAATAAAATTAACTAGTAATTTAATGCTTCCGATAGAAGAAGAAAAAGTTGAATTAGAATATGATGTTTTAATTGCATCAAAAATAATAAATGGTCGAGTTCCTGAAGTTTATGGCGGAATAATTACATCAAAAAGTAGTATGTTATCTATTCCCATTGAATAATATTTGTGCTATAATCAAAAGTAGGTGATTATAGTGGAAAATGTGTTTATTAATACTGCGTTTACTAAAGCTATAGATGACTATATAAAAAGTAGCGATAACGTTAGAGGAATATTATATAATTCTTTTCTTGTTGTAGTAATTAGAATGCTTGTTTCCATATATTCAGAGCTAGATATTATTAATCCCAAAATGGCGGAAGATGAAAATCTTTTAAAAGAAAACTTAAGTAAATTTGGTTACTTAAGAACAAATATAGATTCATTTTTAGAAAACCTACAATCTTTTTATGATTTAGAATTAAAAAGAAATGGTGATAATAGTATAAGAAACCCATATTTTATTACTATTCAAAAACAACTTATAGATATGCTTATTGCTAAAAAACTCAATTTTTATTTAACAGAATTAGATGTAGAAAAATTTTATGAATTATTATATACACCATTTGCACCTAATCCACTTAGAGTTTCTTATAACTTCTTAATGGCAGAAAATGTTTTAGAAGTTGATGAATACTTTAAAAAGCAAATGAGTGAAAATGTAAAAATGGTTTTACCACAAGAAAAACATTTTCTAAACATTAAAGCATATGAGTTATTAAATTATAGTATGGATGATTTAAGAAATCTTGATGGTAGCGAAATAGATAAAATAAATACGCAAGTATATGATTATTTTAAAATTAGAGAAAATGCTATTAATAAAGAGTATTTACTTGAAAAAGCACTAGAAGCAATGGAAAGAGAAAATGAAAAGGTTACTTCTGGTAATGGTTATGTTGATATTTTAATTGTATTAAGTGTTATTTGCACAGTAGCTATGCTCGTAGGTATCTTGGCATTTATCTTTATTTAGGGAGGTTTCATGAAGGTTAGTATTGATAATAAAGATTATGAGCTTATCAAGAATTATCGTGATGCTTTTAATGTAGATGACTTAGAAGGTAAGATTACGGAATACTTTGATGGATTTGATTATATTTTAGGAGATTATGCTTATGGGAAAGTAAGACTTAAAGGTTTTACCGATCCTGATAATAAATATTTTAAACCTATAAATGACATTAAGAACGTTGATGAATATATAAAAAACAACTGTGCTTATGATTGTAGATATTTTATTTTAAAACGTTTGGTTGAAAAAAAGAATAAAGAATGATATAATTTAAAAAGATAAAATGAAGGGATTGATTAATGTGGAAAAAATTAAGATAAGTTTGGCTTCTGGAACTAGTATGGAAAAGCCATTAGTTACAGCATTTAAGGGAAATGCTGGTGTTTATGTGGTTTTAGATAATGAAGCTAATGGAACAATGGGACTTCCTATAATACTTGTTTCAAAGTTAGAAAATAATAGTTTAAATATTGTATCAGACGAAGAATGGAATGCTGTAAAAGAAAACTTAAGGTTGATAATTGCAGGAAATCAAGTTGATTATGTAGCAGTTGCTCCAGAACTAAGTGCTAGTGATGCTTTTTATAAGCAACTTACACTACCAGTTGCTTCATTTGATGCATTAAAGAATAATTATAAGCCTGCAGCTGCTGTAGCAGATCCAGTAGTTCCAGCTGAACCACAAGTTGCACCAGTTGAACCAACTCCAGCTCCTGAAGTGGTAACGCCTGTTGCTCCAATAATGCCTGAAGCACCAGTAAGTCCAGAACCTGTTGCACCAGTTGAAGCACCAGTTGAACCAACACCAGTAGTAGAACCAGTAGTTCCTACTCCAGTCCCTGAAGTACCAAATGTCGAACCAATTCCAGAACCAGTGGCTCAACCTGAAGCTCAAGTTGATTTCACCGCTGATAAAGAAGCTTTCTTGAAAGCTTGTGAAAACATGTTTGATGCTTTAGTAGCAAAATTTAAAAACTAATTAGAGATAGGAATTAACTCCTATCTTTTTTTATATAATTAAGTATGAAAGAAACGATAGAATATTACTATAATCTAAATGTTGATGATTTAGAAGAATTCGATGGAAAATATCATTTTAAAATAGAAAATAGTGATTTCTTTTTTGTTTTCTTTAATCGCAATGTTGATGAATTAGATGATATTATTAAAGTATCTTTTAATATGAGAGAAAAAGGAATAGATATTAATTCTATTCTCTTAAATATTAATAATAGTTATCTTACAAAAGTTAATGGTTATGATTATATACTATTTACAGTAACTAATATGTATGAAAAATATGATATTTTTGATATGGTTTCTATGGCGAATAATTTGATCCTTACAGAAGAGTCTACTAAGCTATATCGTAACAATTGGGGAAATCTATGGAGTCAAAAAATTGATTATTTTGAATATCAAGTAAGGGAACTTGCGCTTCAAAAAGATGTTATCAAGAGTTCTTTTAGTTATTATATTGGCCTTGCAGAAATAGCAATTTCTTATGTTAATAATACTAACTTAAAGTTTGGAAAGGTTACTCCGAGTAGGGTTGTCCTTTCCCATCGACGTATATTTTATCCAAACTATAAGCTTAATTATTTAAATCCTTTATCCTTTATTTTTGATTTAGAAGTAAGAGATATTGCAGAATATTTAAAATCAATGTTTTTTAAAGAAGACTTAGAAGAAGTAATTGAAGAATTAAGAAGTTATTTAAAAATAAAACCATTAAATATATATGAATATCAAATGCTTTTAGCTAGATTAATTTATCCAACTTTTTATTTTGATATTTATGAAGAAGTTATGAATAAAGATGTTAGTGAAGAAGAATTAATAAAAATTATAAACCGTAGTGATGAATATGAGCTATTTTTGAAAAAAGCATATTTAGAAATATCTAAATATGCTATGATTGATAAAATTGATTTTCTTACAAATTGACGTTGATAACTCCTTCAAGATCAGGAATATGTTCTTTAAAATAGGAAAGTATTCCATCGTTTAAAGTATTGTCTTGAAACATGCATGCTTGACACGCTCCAGTTAAGCGAACGTAGATGTAATTATCTTCATATTTTACAAATTCTAAGTCTCCGCCATCCATGTTTAAATATGGGCGTAAATCTTCTATTAAATCTATAATTGTTTCTTCAATGCTTTTTTCATTTTCCATTTGAATCACCTTTATATATTATAAATTCAATTAGTTGTTAAGTAAACAATAATTTGATATACTAAATCTATAGAGGTGCATTTATGGTAAAGTATAAAGTAGGAAGCATTATCGAAGTTAAAGTGTCTGGAATTGCTAATTATGGTTTTTTTGTTGAAGCAAATAACGGTTATACTGGTTTATGTCATATATCTGAAATGTCTAATGATTTTGTAGAAGATGTAAATAATTTTGTGCATGAAGAAGAATGTGTTTTTGTTCAAATTCTTGAAATAGACCATGAACGTAAACATATGAAGGTATCAATAAAAGATATATATTATAAAACAGAAGAAGATGGAAATCATATTGTAGAATCTAGAAAAGGATTTCTTCCTTTAAAGAAGATGTTACCTATATGGATAAAAGAAAAGATTAGCGAATACGAAGAATTATAAAACAAAAAAATCTAGGATTTCCTAGATTTTTATTTTTTCGATGGTGCCCAAGGCCGGACTTGAACCGGCACGAGTTTTAACACTCGCAGGATTTTAAGTCCTGTGCGTCTACCTATTCCGCCACTTGGGC
>CAZSXH010000012.1:0-16204 GCA_964611015.1 uncultured Muribaculaceae bacterium | reverse complement strand
ATTTATTTATTACTTTTAGAAATGCCTAAATTATGTATGGAGCATTCATTCAAAGCGTAATTGACTTTTTAATTGTTGCTTTTTGTTTATTTTTAATCGTTAAGGCTGTAAACAAATTAATGCATAAAAAAGAAAAAAATGAAAAGAAAGAAGCAAAAGCTGCTAAAAGCGATGAACTAAAGACTCTAGAAGAAATAAGGGACTTATTAAAAAATGACGTACAAGGCAAGTAACGGAAAAAGTATAGAAGTAGAAGTAATTAGAAAAAATAATAAAAACATTTATTTTAGAGTAAAAGATGATTTGAAACTATATGTTACCTGTCCCATTTATTTGAGTGCAAATAGCATTCAAAAGATGATTCAAGAAAATGAAGAAGATATACTTAAGATGTATGATAAAGCTTTTTTAAAAAGCAAAGAAGATGAACTATTTTGGTATCTAGGAAAAAAGTATTTCATTGTCATTGATCAAGATAGAGAAATGGTAACTTTTGATGAAGAAAATGTATATGCACCAAGTATAGATGAGCTTGATAATTTTTATAATCAAGAAGTAAGAAGAGTTTTTACTGAAGAAGTAAATATTGCTAAGAAGTGTTTTAGTAATTTGCCAGAGTTTACTTTGAAATTTCGTAAGATGATATCTAGATGGGGCGTATGTAATAGATCAAAAAATATTGTAACGTTAAATACAGAATTATTAAAAAAAGATATCACTTTACTTGATTATGTTATTATTCATGAACTTTGTCATTTTTTTGAAGGAAATCATGGTCCTGAATTTTGGCGTTTAGTTTCTTTAGCATATCCAAATTATAAAGAAGCAAGGAAAAAGTTGAGGTCATAATGAATATAACAAGTTTACAAAATGAAAAAGTAAAATATTGGGTTAATTTAAAGAATAAGAAATTTCGCGATCAAGAAAAAAGATTCTTAATTGAAGGAGATCATTTAATTAGTGAAGCAAAAAAGGCTGGTTTAATTGAATATACAATAAGTGTAGTTGATAAAGATGCTGATTATTTTGTTACAGAAGAAATTATGCAAAAAATTAGTGATCAAAAATCAATTAGTTATAATGCTGCAGTAGCAAAGTTTATCAGTGAAGATAGTATAAATGGTAATGCATTAATTTTAGATGGTATTCAAGATCCAGGAAATTTAGGTACTATAATTCGTTCTGCAGTAGCCTTTAATATAAATACGATTATTTTAAGTGATACATCTGTTGATTTATATAATTCTAAAGTAGTAAGATCTACTGAAGGTATGCTTTTTAATGTTAACATCTTAAGAAGAAATCTAACTGAATTTATTCCATTGCTTAAAAACATGGGGTATAAAATTATTGGTACTGATGTAAATAGTGGTGTTGATGTAAGAGAAATACCTAATCATGATGTTGCAATTGTCATAGGAAATGAAGGAAATGGAATGAGTGAAGAGGTAAGAAGCCTTTGTGATAGCTATATAAACATTCCTATGAATAAATCTTGTGAATCATTAAATGCAGGAGTAGCAGCAAGTATTATCATGTACGAGGTTTATCATGAATGAGTTAATATGTATTGGAAAAACTATTAGTACTTTTGGAATAAAAGGAGAATTAAAAGTAATTAGTGGTTTTGAGAGAGTTGATGATGCTTTTAAGGTTGGAAGAAAAATTCTTTTAAATAACATTACTCACACTATAACAAGTATTAGATACCATAAAAATTTAATATTAATGGGAATAGATAATTTTGATAATATTAATCAAGTATTAGAATACGTTGGATTTAATATTTATATAGAAAAGGAAGATTTGAACTTAAGTGAAGAAGACTATTTATATAGTGATTTGATTAATGCTTCAGTTATAGAAGAAAATGAAATACTTGGTACAATTAAAGAAGTAGAATATGGTGTTAAAAATGATTTTGTAAAAGTATCAGGAGAAAAAGAGTTTTTAATACCACTGATTCCGAATTTTATAGAAAAGTTTGATAAAGAAAATAAGGTGCTTTATGTTAAGAACGCTAAGGACTTAATTATTTAAGAGGGTGATTTAATTGCAAATAGATATTTTAACGCTATTTCCAGAGATGTTTGAAGGATTTAGGAATACTTCAATTATTAAAAGAGCTATTGAAAAAGAGTTAATCAAAATTAATCTTATTAATTTTAGAGATTATTCACCTCTTAATAATAAGCAAGTAGATGATACTCCGTATGGTGGAGGAGCAGGAATGCTTTTACGTGTTGAGCCTATATTTGAGTGTTTAGATAGCATAGATACTGATGATGCATATATTGTGTTATTAAGTCCAGAAGGTACTAAATTTGAACAAAAGATAGCAAAAAAAATGGCAAATGAAATAAAGCATTTAATAATTATTTGTGGTCATTATGAAGGCTTTGATGAGAGAATAAAAACCAGAGTTAATGAAGTAATAAGCATTGGTGACTTCGTTTTAACCGGAGGAGAAATACCAGCGATGGCTATTACCGATGCTATTTCAAGATTAATACCTGGAGTAATAACTGATTCATCTTTAACAGAAGAATCATTTGATAATAATTTACTTGACTTTCCACAATATACTAAACCAGCATCATATCGTGGTTTAGATGTACCTGAGATTCTTCTTAGTGGCAATCATCAAAAAATTAATGAATATCGTAAAAATGAGCAATTAAAGAAAACCAAAGAATTAAGACCAGACTTATTAGGAGAAGAAAATGACTAGTTATATATTAAAAGATACAAAAGAAGAAAAAGAAGTGCTACTTTATCAAGAACAAGTTAGTCATTCTTTTACTTCTAAAAATGAATCCAAATGGGTTAAAAAAATTACCATTTTAGATAAAGATATGATTAATTCTATTTGGGAAAATAAAATACTAAAAGATTACAATCGACTTATAAAGATTATCTATGCTTTATTAGCAAGTGATGATACAACTAGTGGAGATGTATTAGTAGCTTACACAGAAATCAAAAGAATAAAGGAATATTTATTAAGCTTAGAAGCCAAAGGACTAGATCATAATATTGTAGAAAAATATTTGAAAAAGTTTTATGTTCTAGAGTTAGAGCTTAAAAAGGTTCATGTAATGGAACTGGAAGAAGAAATTGAGGAAGAAAGAGGAAAGGGAAGGTAAATGAAAAAAAATAAATTATTACTAGCTATAGTAACAGTTTTGATAGTAGGTTTACTTTTAATCTTTTATATGACATCACTTCGTACTTGTACAGTAACATTTACATTGAAAATAGGCCCAGGAATTCCAGCACAAGAAGTCAAAGTGGGAACAAAAGCAACAGAACCTGAAACGCCAACAGCAGAAGGATATGAATTTGTTGGTTGGTATTTAGATGGTAAAGCCTATGATTTTAATACTCCTGTAAAAAGTGATATTAATCTAGAAGCAAAGTGGAAAGAAAAATAGATTAGGTTGGGGTTATGGATAGAGAGATTAAAGTATATAAAGGCCATGAAATAACTAAAGAAGTAATGGCTAAAATGAAAGCTATAATTAATACAAGGTTTCCGTGGCAAAAATCGGGAAATAGATTTTATGGTGATTTTGAAGAAATTGAAGAATTATGGGAAGTTTATGGTAGTGCCATTTCTTTTATTACAATTGTAATGGGTGAAGATTGGTTTTTAGTATACGAGACTTATTTCAATGAAATTAACATTTGTGATTGGCAGTCGTTAGATGATGGTAATGTAATGATTAGACAAAAAGAAATGGTAGATGTATTTAGATCACTTCTTGCAGAAAATGCTGATAAGAGATTTATTGCTAATATGCTTCATAATACTTCTTATCGTTTATTTAAACTAGCAGAGAAAAAGGGATACGTTGAATGTTTAGATGAAGAAGAATTTGTTACTTTATTATTTCCTATTAATAGTTATAGAATTAGGAATATTGCTTATTATTTAATTAGTAAGATGGATGAAGACTCTAAAATGAGAAAACATTTCAATCGCTTTATTGCTCATTATGTAGAATTTAAAGCAGGGCCAGAATTTATCAAGCAACAATGTGATATGATTCGAAAAAGGGTTAACATCAATTGTGTAAACGACACTTCAAAGTCTTGATAATTACAATTAACATTTGTTAAAATAAAATCAAGAATTGAGGGCGTATGAAAGAGGATAGTAAAATGAGTGTTGTTGGCATTTCCCTAGCGGGATGCTTATTATTACTTATATATATTTCAGCTTTGTTTGCATTTTAATTAGACACTTTAGTATATATTACTAAGGTGTTTTTTTATGAAGTTAATTGCCCATCGAGGTATATGGAATGATTTAGTTAAAAAAAATTCTTATGAAGCTATAAAAAATGGTCTTTTAAGTGATAAATATATAGGAATTGAATGTGATGTTAGATGTACTTTAGATAATAAATTTATTATTTATCATAATGCCTTATATAAGGGTAATTTAGTAAAAAATATAAAGTATGATAGTATAAAAAATGATGTATGTACTTTAGAAGATATATTAAAGATTAATACAAATAAAATAATTTTATTAGAATTAAAAGATTTTGATATGAATCTAGATAATTTTCTTAAGGTAATTAATAAATATAAAAGAAATATCTATATAATGTCCTTTAGTACAAAGATTATAGAGGATTTAAGAAGGATTACTAATAAACACAAAGTTGGAGTATTAAATTATGTATTAAATAGTGATTCCAACTATAATTTTGATTTTATTTGTTTGCTAGATATTATTGCCTCAAATGTTGTTTGTGAAAAATTCAAAAAAAGAAATATTGATGTTATCATTTATGGAACGATTAATCCAAGTCGTAATTTAACTTATATAATTGATGATAATGATATTAAATAATAATTTAATATATGTTATAATGTATTTATAAGGTGGTAAATGCTCATGAAAATAGTAAAGTTAAGCTTAATATTTGGATTAGTTTTTTGTTTAGGAGGATGTTTTAACAAAAAAGAAAACGAAGAAATAAAAACAAAAGAAGAGCTTATAAGTTATTTTGAGGATGTTACTTGTATCATAAATATGGATGATGAAGGAAATAAGTCATATATTTCTTGTGATTATAAAGATAAATATGAAATAACAGATGAAGAAGTAATTGATGGTACTGATCAAGTGGAAAGTAGATTTCTGCAAATTAAGTTAAATGATTATGATATCAATTTTGAAGTTTTTTCAATTTATGATTGTGCCTCACTTGTGAGCAGTAGTATTTGTAAAGAAAGACATGGTTCAAACTACGATATCATTATAAATGATTACTTTACTAAAAAATACAATAAATCTAAGAAAGTTAATGAAGAAGAAATATTAACTGTTAAAAATGAAAAGGATGTAAAGAAACTTGCAAGTTATTTAAATGGTTATTTGGAATATGTAGATAATTTAAATTCTAAAGATACTATTATACCTATATCTTATAAAATTGTTTCTATAATCATTGCAGATCAAACACTTTCATTAAATATTTATAGAAATGATCAAAAATATTTTTATTATATAGTAGGTAATGACAGAATTGAAAAAATAGAAAATGTCGAAGAATATTTAATGAATTACTATAAAGAAAACTTAAATGCCTAATTTTTGTAAAATGGTTATATTTATCTAAAAGAAAGGTGTATAATTAATATAGGTGATTAATTTGAAAATAATCGTTTCAGCTGGAGGCACTGGAGGTCATATTTATCCTGCTCTAGCTATTATCAATAAATTTAAAGAAAAAGAAAAGAATCTAGATGTGCTTTATATTGGAACTCATGATCGTATGGAAAAAGATATTATTCCAAGTCTTGGAATAAAATATGAAGCAATTGAAATATATGGGTTTAATAAGAAAAAGATTTTTAGAGATATAAAAAATGTCTTTCTTATTAAAAAAGCTACTAAAAAATGTGAAGAGATAATGAAAAGTTTTAAGCCTGATATTGTCATTGGTGTTGGTGGATATGTTACATACCCTGTAATTCGTGCTGCTCACAATTTAGGAATTAAATCATTTATTCATGAACAAAATAGTATTCCTGGAAAAACTAATGTTATATTAGCTAAATATGTTGATTTAGTGGGTGTATCTTTTAAAAATAGTGAAGGATACTTTCAAACTGCTAAAAGGGTAGAATATACAGGAAATCCTTGTGGAGAAAATGCTGTAACAATTCCTAAAATATCTAAAACGACTTTAGGATTTAAAGCATCTGACAAACTTGTAATCATTGTAGCTGGTTCTCTTGGAAGTAGTACTTTTAATGATAAGTTTAAAGCATTCTTAAGTACCGTAGAAAAAGAAAAATATAAAATATTATATGTTACCGGAAAAGATCATTATGATGATTTTATTAAAGATGTGAAGTTTCCTAAAAATGTTAAAGTTGTTCCATATTTTGAAAACTTAGCAGGATTAATGAAGGATGCATATCTTCTTATATCAAGAGCAGGAGCAAGTACTATCAGCGAGATATTAGCTTTAAAAATCCCAAGTATTTTAATACCTAGTCCATATGTTGCTAATAATCATCAATATTATAATGCTTTAGATTTAGTAAATTTAAATGTAGCTGAAGTAATTGAAGAAAAAGATTTAAATACCAATATAATTCAAGTTGCTATTAATGAACTTGTATATAATGAAGAAAAATATAAAAGTATGCAAGATAGTTTGAAAAAACTTCCAAATAAAGAATCATCAACTACGATTTATGAAAAGATAAAAGGAATAATAAAATGAGTGAATATGATATCGAGTATAACGTTAATTTAAAGAAATACAACTCTTATGGAATAGGTGGAATTGCAAAGTATTTAATTAGACCTCGATCTATTGATGAGTTAAGAAATATTTTAAAATTATTAAAAAAAGAAAATATTTCTTATTACATTCTAGGTGGTGGAACTAATGTTGTGCTTCCTGATGAAGATTTTGATGGGGCTATTATTAAGTTAGATCATATCGATACATTTTACCTAGGTGATGATTATGTCTATGCAGCAGCAGGACTCAATTTAAATCTTTTTATAAAAAAATTAATAGATAATAATTACGTTAACTTGATGTCGCTTTATGGAATACCAGGGACTCTTGGAGGAGCTCTCATTGGAAATGCCGGTTCTTTTGGCAAAAACTTATATGATGATGTTTTGAATGTTTTAGTTTTAGAAGATAATATAATCAAGCTTGTGAAAAAAGAGAACATAAATTATTCATATCGTCATACAGAATTTAAAAATAGTGACAAAATAATTTTGGGAGCATCATTTAAATTAGAAAAAGGAAATAAAGAAGAAGCGTTAAACCAAATTAAAGAAAATATGAACTTCAGAAAAGAAAAACAACCACTTGAGTATAAGAATGCTGGCTCAGTGTTTAAAAATCCTGAAGGCATATCTGCAGGTAAAGTTATTGAAGATTGTGACTTAAAAGGTTATAATGTAAATGATGCTTATGTAAGTAACAAGCATGCTAACTTTTTTGTAAATGTGAAAGATGCTTCAAGTAATGATATAAAAACGTTAATTGAAGATGTAAAAAATATAGTAAAAAAAGAAAAAGATATAGATTTAGAAATGGAACAAATTATTGTAAAATGGTGAGTTATGGCAAAGGAAAAAGTAAAAAGAAAGATTAACAAAAAAGCACTAATAGTTGTTTTATTAACATTATACTTATGTATAATGGCTTTTTACTATTATTTTACTTTGCCTATTAAAAGTATTGTAATAAAAGGAAATGCTTTATCAAGTGATCAAGAAATCATTAAAGAAGCAGGTATAAAAGATTATCCTAAGTTAATGAGTATAAGTAGTAGAAGAATTGCTGATAATGTAAAAAAAATAAGTACAATAAAAGATGTTAAAGTTAAGAAAAATCTTTTGAGTACAATTACTATTGAAGTAAAGGAAGTAAATGTTATTTTTTATAATATCTTAAATAAAACTTATGTTCTTGCTGATGGCAGAGAAAAAGATTTTACAGAAAATGTTCTAGGAGTAGCTACATTAGTTAATTACGTTCCTGAAGATATATATGAACAATTAATTAAGAAAATGAAAAATGTTGATTTAGATATTCTTTCTTTAATAAGTGAAATAGAATATAATCCAGATATTAAAAATGATATTCCTATTGATGAATTTAGATTTTTGCTTCGAATGAATGATGGCAATATTG
Organism: uncultured Muribaculaceae bacterium; assembly: GCA_964611015.1. GTDB lineage: Bacteria > Bacillota_I > Bacilli_A > RF39 > UBA660 > Onthocola_B. The sequence continues at coordinate 8,012 of CAZSXH010000012.1, read as the reverse complement.
TCTATATTAATTTAGCTAACTTTGAAAATATAAATCGTTATAAGAAAATGTTTACAGTTTTAGGTGATACAAAAGGATATTTGATGCTTGATAGTATAATAGTTGATGCTAAACATTTTCCTTTTACACCATTTAATGCTGAAGGTATTAAAGATGAAGGAGGAAGTACAGATGAATTACCAGAAGGAACTCCTGAAGATAATTGATTCTTTAGATAGTAAGCCAAATTTATTACTTCATAGTTGCTGTGGACCTTGCTCAACAGCCGTTTTAACGTTCTTAGAGCCTTACTTTAATATCACAGTTTTATATTATAATCCTAATATTGAGCCATTAGCAGAGTATGAAAAAAGAAAAAAAGAACAAATTAGATTTATAGAAGAGTATAATAAAGAAAATATAAAATTTATGGATTGCGATTATGATAATGAATCATTCAAAAAAGCTGTAAAAGGATTAGAGAATGAATTAGAAGGAGGAGCTCGCTGTCCAGTTTGTTTTCGCCTTCGAATGGAATATACAGCTAAAATTGCTAAAGAAAATAAATATGATTATTTTGGAACAACTTTAACAGTAAGCCCTCATAAAAATAGCAGTCAGATTAATCAAATAGGGGGTGTACTAGAAGGTATTTATGATGTAAAATATTTATATAGTGATTTTAAGAAAAAAGACGGTTATAAAAGAAGTATTGAAATAAGTAAAGAGTATAATTTATATCGTCAAGATTACTGTGGATGCTCTTATGGGAGAAGTAAAAATGATTGAAATAGTAAAATATATAAGTTTAATTTTATGGGTTGGATATTTCTTTTTAGGAATTTATAGAGAAATAAAAAGAAATAAAAATAAAAACATCAAAGAAATATTACAAAAACCATTTCATTTTATTAGAATAGATAGTTTGTTTTTCTTGATAGTATATCTTTATTACAATAAAATAGCACGTGATGAAGTGCTTCCATATTTATACTTAATAATTGTTATAACTAATATAGTATATTTATTGTATGATTTATTTGATAATTATAAATTTGAAAGAATTAACAAGAATGATTTATTGTATTATTTTTTAGGAATTATAATAGTTGTTTTATTAACTATATATTTGTTTATCTGCGATAATGCAATAAGAGTATCTACGATTACTTTGGTTATAAATATATTAATTCCATGTTTTATAAGTGTAGTCAGTTTCTTTAAAAAGAATTGATTTTTATGCCATTTAATGGTATTCTTTAAATAGAAGAAATTAGAATTGGGGAAGCGTATGAATAAGAAATTTCAAAAGATTATTTTGTTTTTATACATAATTGCTTTTGTCTTCACGTGTGTTGGAGCAACTTTTGCTTACTTTACAGTAATTAAAGTATCTAACGTTTCACCAAAAATTGAAGTTACGTCAGCAACAACCGATTTTATCACTTTTGATTCTGGAACTCCAATTAGGATTAATCCTACCTCATTTAATTTTGGTAAGGGAATGGGAAATTTATTTTCGGAAACATTTGCAAGTGCTTATCTTCGCTTAGGATCAGAATCTGAATCAGCAAGTTATAAATATAATTTGACATTAAATATTAAAAATAATAATTTAGAATATTCAACAGAAGAAGAAAAACCAGAATTGATTATGCAAATAGTTGATTATGATGGAAATAGTTTAGATAGTATTGAGGGGTTAGATTATGTTACAGTTACTGATGGCGATGGTAATGAAATAAGTGGTTTTGATATTACTACAGCGCTTGGAACATATTACATAGTTAAAGAACATTCTATAAGTACAATTAGTGAAACATCTCATATGTGGAAAGCTAAATTTATATTTGTTAATTTAAGTGAAAATCAAGATAAAAATTTTGAAAAAGTTTTAGAAGGTTATGTTCGTATTGAAAAGGCAGGGGAAGTATAATGGTTTTATCAGTAGAAGTTCAAAAGCTTTATAATAAAAAAATAAGTGAATATCGTATGATGCATCCTGAGGCTCAAGGACTTAGTAACGAAGAAATTAAAAATTTAGTAGTTGTTACTGAAGAAGATATTTTAGATTTGAGACGTACGTATTTTGAAGCTTTAGGAAGAGAAATTAAAGAACTTCAAAGTGAAATTGAATTTTGTGAAAGTATTATTGCAACTGAACGTGGTGCAGCGGTAACAGAAGCTTATCATGAAAAAGCATCGTATAGTACTAAATTAGCTGGATTACAAGCTGAATATAATCAACTAAGCAAAGAACTAATGGAAAGTGAAAAAAATCCTGGTTCAAGGTAAGAAAAATGTTAGAGAAGTTTTTGATATATTTAAAAGATGATTTGAATTTTTCAGAAAATACAGTGCATAATTATCAGTTAGACTTAACTGATTTTTTTGAATTTGTAAAAAGAAATAATTTAGACTATTTGCATTTTAATAGGAATGATGTAAGAGTATACTTAAAATATTTAGATGATAAAAAGTTAAAGAATAGTTCTATATCAAGAAAAATAAGTTGTCTTAGAAGTTTTTACAATTATTTGGAAAGAGAAGGTATGATTACAACTAATATATTTAAAAGTATTAGAAATCCTAAAATAGAAAGAAAACTTCCTAATTATCTAAATTACAATGAAATAGAAGATTTATTAAACTCCATAAGTGTTGAGACAGATAAAGGACTTAGAAACAGACTTTTGTTAGAAGTTTTTTATTCGACAGGATGTCGAGTAAGTGAAGTTGCTAGTATTAAAGTTGCCAATATTAATACATCTAATCGTACAATTAGAATAATGGGAAAAGGTAGTAAAGAGCGAATTGTATATTATGGTGATTATGTTGATGAGTATTTAAAAGAGTACATGAGAAGAGGATTTAACGAAAATAGCCCTTATTTATTTGTAAATGATAAGAAAGAAAAATTTAGTGTTCAAGAAATTGAATTGTTAGTAAAGGATATGGTTAAAAATATTTCAATAAAGACTCATGTTACTCCCCATACATTAAGACATACTTTTGCTACACATTTACTTAATAATGGTGCAGATATAAAAACAGTACAACAATTATTAGGACATGCCAATTTAAGCACAACAGGAATTTATACTCACGTTTCTAATGATCGTTTAAAAGATATATATTTCAAAACCTTTAAAAGATAATAAACATTTGTCAAGAAATGTCAAAACACTTGCAAATGTTTTTGTTTTGCTTTTTAATAACAACTAATACCACTTTCATTGTTTGAAAAAGTGGTATAATTAAAAGAGAGGAAAAAAATATGGAAAAGATATTAGAATGTCAAAATCTTTGTAAAAGATTTGGTAAAAAGCAAGTACTTAATAATGTATCTTTTGAAATTGATGCTGGAGATATTCTTGCTTTCATCGGACCTAATGGTTCAGGAAAAACTACTACTATTAAATTGATATTAGGCTTACAAAAAATAAATAGTGGTAAAGTTTTAATTAATGGCTATGATGTTGAAAAAGATTTCATTAAAGCTATTGAAAAAGTTGGAGCAATTGTAGAAAACCCTGATACTTATATGTATTTAAGTGGATGGCAAAACTTAAAACTTGTTGCTAGTTGTTATAAAAATATAACAGATGATAAAATAAGAGAAATTGTAGAATATGTAGGACTTAAAAACCGTATTAATGATAAGGTTAGCAAGTATTCTTTAGGGATGCGTCAAAGACTAGGAATTGCTAAAGCTCTTTTAAATGATCCTAATGTTTTGATATTAGATGAACCAACAAATGGACTTGATCCAGAAGGTATAAAAGATTTAAGAGATTTATTGAAAAAATTAGCTAGCAAGGGAATGGGAATCTTAATATCAAGTCACAATTTAGCGGAACTTGAAAGTTTTTGTAATAAAGTGTTAATTATTGAATCAGGAACTATTTTAGAAGCTAGTGAAGTTAATGAGTTTAAGAAAAATGATAGTAAATATGTCTTTAGAGTAAGTGCTACTAAAGAATTAAACCTTGAAGGGGCATATGATGTCACAAAAGATTCATTTACGATAAATGCTTCAAAAGAAGAAATAGCTAAAATAATAAGAAAATTAGTTAAAGAGAAGATAGATATTTATGAAGTAAGAGAAGATAAACTTACTTTAGAAGAAGCCTTCTTAAAAAAGACAGGAGGTAAGAAAAATGCTTAATTTAATTAAAAATGAAATTTATAAAATATTTCATAAAAAGAGTACATTTATTCTTTTAGCGATAATTGTACTATATGGATTACTTGTAAACTTTATTTATAGTAGTGATGCTATGTCAGGATTTTATTATGATTACGAATATTCTGATGAAAATATAAGCTATTGTAAAGAAGTAGTATCAAGTTATAATACATTATCTAGTGACAGTGATGAATATATTAATTGTAAAACTACATTAGATGTAAAAAAAATATTAGATGAATATGAAGAAGATTCTTGGCAAAATATCATAATAAGAGAAAAATGTTATAATTTAGTTTATGAAAAAAATTATGCTGAATTTCATAATCTTAAAAATGAAGATAGTAAGAACAATTATGATAAGTTTGTTGAAGCTTTAAAAACTGATGATTGGCGTTATGTTGCTAATCTAGAGCTTGAAAACGCTTTAGTTCAAAAAGAAGCCTATACTGAATATTTAAAAAATGAAAAGTTATCAAATGATGAAAAAATGGAATATGAAATTAGCTTGTTCACAGTTGAAGAAGAAATAAAAACTATCGAGTATCGTTTGAAAGAAAATGTTGCTTATGGAAATGATTACTTAAATGATGCAATTGAAAGAGTAAATAATAATTCTTATTCAGTAGCATATTATGAAAGAGCAAAAGAAGAAGATAAAGTAAATTTCGAAGAATCAGTAAAGAGCTTTTATGAAAATAAGTATATATTAGAAACAAAAGAAGATACTAATAATATGAAAACTTCGAGAGCTATTTTTATCGAATTTTTCTCAGAATATAATTTCTTGATCTTAGTGTTTGTCATTATGATTGCTGGAGGTATTGTCAGTGATGAATTTAATAAAGGAACTGTAAAATCGTTACTAATAACTCCATATAAAAGAAGTACAATATTATTATCTAAGTTCTTAACTGTTTTATTAATGATACCTTTTGTTGTATTATTTGGACTTTTTGTTCAATTTATACTGGGAGCAATATTCTTTGGCTTAAAGAGTTTAAGTATACCAGTAGTTATATATAATTTATCATCAAAGAGTATTGAAGTTGTTGGTCTTTTGAAATATGTATTTATCAAATTTGTTGCATTTTTACCACAAGTTATATTGCTTGTTACTTTATCATTCTCAGTATCAACAATTATAAACAATACTGCGTTTGCTATAGCTATAACATATGGTGGAATGGTAGCATCAGAAATAATCAACGCTTTAGCTTTAAGTTTTGATATTAAAATATTAAACTATTTTGTAACAACAAATTGGGATTTCAATCTATATTTATTTGGTGCCAAATCACCATACGGAAATAGTATAACTCATGCAGTTATAGTATGCTTAGTTTACTTTTTAATAATGGTTGTTACATCATTTATTGTATTTAAGAAAAAAGATATAAAAAATATTTAGTGATAAGGAAGTAAAAGTTATGAAGTTCAAATTAAAAAAGTTTAGATTTTCTAATGAAATATTAATACTTATTATTCTTGTGGCTTCAGTTTTAACTTTTACTTCTTCTTTTTATATTGAAAAACTAGCTGGCAATACTATTTATCAAGATCATAAAACTTTAAGTGTAAAAAACAGCAAGAGTATTAAAATAAAAGAGTATGTTAATACTCATAATGAATCATTAGTTGATGAAGTAGATATTAATGGTGAAGTTACTAGTATTTTGCTTGCTGAGGATGACAAATATAAAGTTAAACTTTTTGATTATGAAACTGGAGAAGAATTAGAAATAGATTCTTTGATAAAAGCAAATGAAAAAGAAAATTTTGATTTAAAAATAAAAAAATTACTTTATTTGAAGTATCCGAAATTTATCGCAGATGTTTTGATTTTAGAAAATACCGAGAAATCTTTTTTTCTAAAAGAAAATGAACTAGTTATCTATTATTATAATTATGAAATAGATCCTATGCCAAAAGAGCAATTATATTTAAGGATAAATTATAATGAAGTAAAGGATTATTTGGATATAACAGTAAAGCTTGATAGTAAATATCAAAACGAAGATGGAAGTAGAGTGGATTCTACTAAAAAGCTAATTGCTATAACATTCGATGATGGTCCAGGTCCTTATACTTCAAGATTAATTGATATTTTAAACGATAATAAAGCTAAATCAACTTTCTTTATGTTAGGAAAAAATTTAGAAAATTATAGAAATACTGTTCTTAAAGCTCATAATAGTGGTATGGAAATTGCATATCATTCCTATGCTCATCAAAATTTTAAAAGGCAAGAGCTAGAAGAAGTAGTAGATGATTTAAATTATAGTAATGAAGTATTAAAAAGCATTACTGGAGATATATTTCATTTAATAAGACCTCCATATGGAAGTATAAATGATGAAATTAAAGATACCTTAGATAATGTCTTTATTCTTTGGGATATTGATACTAATGATTGGCAAAAGAAAAATAAAGATGTTGAATATTTAACAAATTATACTTTAGAATCTGTCTCTGATGGTGATATTATCTTGTTTCATGATATTCATCAAACAAGTGTGGATGCGATAGAGAACTTATTACCACTTTTATATGTCAACGGCTATCAAGTAGTAACTGTCAGTGATCTTGCTAAAAATGCAGGAAAAACTTTGGAGACACATCATATATATCGTAGTTTTAAAAGATAAAAAAATAACCGATTACTCGATTATTTTTTTTTAGGCTTTTTAACAATGAAATCATTAACTTGTCTTATCATTATAATATATCTTCCAATGATAAATCCAATACCAAAGATTATTAGAATAACACTATATATATATTGAGCTATTGAATCATTCTTAGTTATTGCTTCCGCCAATAAAACAATTCCAAAAAGAATAAGCATAATACTATATACAAGAATTCTAAAGAATCTGTTTTTTAAATCCTTTCCTCTTTCAGTTGCATAGAATTTAAGTTTTTCTTCTTTTTTTTCTTCTTTTGTTAAACGTTGGTATTTATACTTTACCATATTCATCACCATATAAAGTATATCATAAAATTTATAAATATGATATAATGAGTTTAAGGATGTGTAATAAATGAAGAAATTATTAATAATTATTTTTATTATTATTTTATTAGTAGGTGGTTTTTTCACTTATAAGTTTATCACAGGAAAATTAGAAGAAGAAAGAATTGCAGAAATAAAAAAAGGTTGGTATGTGGAAGTATTGATTGATACCATAAAGATTCGTAAAGAAGCAAATAGAAATTCTGCAGAATTAGAAGAAGTAAAAAAAGGTAGCGTTTTTGCTGTTGAAAAATATGAAAATATTAATGGAAACTTTTGGTATTTTGTTGAATATGATAATGGAAAATATGGTTGGATTGCTAACCCTAAGAATACTGAATACTTAAAAGATGGAAATAATCCAGAGGATACAAGAGTACCTACGATAAAGTTTTTTGAAGATGTATACTATGTTGATACTATCAATGATATAAAGTACGATCATTTAGAAGTTACTGATGATAGAGAAGGTGTTGTAGTAACTCATAAAGTATATCATGAAGTAAATGAACTTGAAGGAAAGGACCAATATTGGATTCAATATACAGCAACTGATGCTGTTGGTAAAAAAGCATCAAAAGTTCAAAAAATTGAATTTAATACTAGACCTAGTGAATCAGAAGTATATGATTTTACTGAATTAGAAAGATAATAAAAAAGCTAGATATTTAAATCTAGCTTTTTAAATTCAAATTGGTGACCCGTACGGGATTTGAACCCATGTATGCATGCGTGAAAGGCATGTGTGTTAAACCACTTCACCAACGGGCCATTAAATGGTGGGCCTGGGGGGACTTGAACCTCCGACCTCACGCTTATCAGGCGTGC
>CAZSXH010000011.1:0-16665 GCA_964611015.1 uncultured Muribaculaceae bacterium | reverse complement strand
ATCGCCCATGGGTAACCTAAGGTGGAAAATAGAGAAATTCAACTCGACCTAAGCCATAAAATTAATCTGTGAGATACCACAATAGTGTATTTAAGAAGTTCGTTAAGAACTTTTTTTTAAAGAAAGGGTGTATATCTTTTGAAAAATAAATGGGTTTTACAAGTATTTATAATATCCTTTATTTTATCAGCTTTATTTAGTGGCTTATCATCATATATATCTGATTTTAATGTAATACTTTTAGTTATTATACTTTTATTAGTAATTATGATCGGAATAATATTCGATATGATTGGAGTTGCAGTTTTAACTGCAGATGAAGCTCCATTTCATGCTCGTAACTCTAAAAAAGTAAAATCAGCAGCATCTTGTATAAAGTTACTTAAGAATAGTACTAAGGTATCAAGCGTATGTAATGATATAGTAGGAGATATCTGTGGTATTATTAGTGGAGCTTTAGGAGCATCCTTAACTATATATATTGCATTTAAGTTTAATATTAATGTGTTACTTGTAACAATATTAATAACATCTTTTATTTCTGCTCTTACAGTAGGTGGCAAAGCATATTTTAAAATAGTAGCTACAAAAAAGAGTGATAGTATAGTGTTTATTGCAGGAAAAATAATGCATTTATTTCATTTTTAGAGAATATTTAGTGGTAACTTTTTAGTTGCCTTTTCTTATATATTGTAAAAAAAACTTGACAAATGTGAAAAAAACAGTATAATAAGTGCCAAAAAGCAGCACATATGCGTGCTGGAAGGGGTGATTTTAGTGAAAGGACTAAATAATAATACTCAAAAAAAATATGAAGGAAAGAGATTAAATACAGAATCTCAAAATAAAAAAGGGAAGAAGGGCCTAAAGATAGGCTTAGCTTCTGGTGTTTTAGCATTTGTAATGTTTATTACAGGTAAAGGCTGTATGAAGGATAATGATAAGGATAAAGTTCCAACACCAACACCTACTACAATAGAAAGTACAACTCCATCATTTAGACCAAGTGCACAACCAAGCGCTGCACCTATTGAAACACCAACACCTAGCGTTGAACCAAGTGAAGTAGTTCCAAGTGATGAACCTATTGAAACACCAATTGCAAGTGTACAACCAAGTACAGCATCAAGACCTAGTGTAAGACCTAGACCAAGTTCATCAACAACTCCAAGTGCACAACCAAGCGCAAGTGTAACTTCAACTCCTGGTGTTCAACCAAGCGCAACACCAAGACCAAGTGTACAACCAAGTGCTAGTGTAACACCAAAACCAAGCGCAACACCAAGACCAAGTGCACAACCAAGTGCTAGTGTAACACCAAAACCAAGTGCTACACCAAAGCCAAGTGCAACACCAACACCGAGTCCAAGTGCAAGTAGAAATCCAAGTTATCCGGTTAGACCAACATCTAAACCAACTCCGACTCCAACACCATCATCAAAGCCAACACCGACTCCGACTCCAACACCAACTCCAGCACCACATACTCACAAGTATGGTGAATGGATTAGTATTAATGATGAATATGAACAAAGAAAATGCTCATGTGGAGAAGTTGAAAAGAAAAAACATAGTTATGAAGAAAAAGTAGTAGATTATGTCGATTTAAAAACAGGAAAACATACAATTGTTATAGAAAAGACATGTAAGACATGTGGACATAAAGTTACAGATAAGACTAAATCAGAAGCATGTAGCTATGGAAGTCTAAAATGGGATGAAAACCATGAATACAAAATATGTTCAAAATGTGGACATGAATTATATTTAGGAAAGCATGAATTAGATGCTGGAACAATAGATCCAAATACATATGATACAATCTATACATGTATCCATGAAGGTTGTGGACATACAGAAACTAAGAAACATACTCATGAATATGGTGAATGGAAGAGCGTAGATGATGAAAACGAAGAAAGAAAATGTGTATGTGGAAAAGTTGAAACAAGAAAACACAGTTATGAAGAAAAAATAGTAGATTATATCGTTTCTCAAGAAGGAGAACATATAATTGTTGTAGAAAAGACATGTAAGACATGTGGCCATAAGTATACAGATAAGAGTAAAACTGAAGAATGTAGTTATGGAAGCCTAAAATGGGATAAAACTCATGAATATGAAGTTTGTGGAAAATGTAAACAAGAACATGATTTAGGAAAGCATGAATTAGATGCTGGAACAATAGATCCAGATACATATGATAAAGTTTATTCATGTATCCATGAAGGCTGTGGTTATACTGAAACAAAACCTCATACTCATACAGCGGGAGATCCAGTTCCAGATGATGGACCACTTCCAGAAAACGTATGTCATAGATATATAACTTCTTGTGATGTATGTGGGGAAGAAATGTCAACAAAAGATGAACTACACCACTGGGTAGACGATCCAGATGGTACTTCAAGAGACTGGATTGGAGAATACTGTACTGGATGTGGAGATACAAGAGGTTATGAACCAGGTACAACTCCACCATGGACAGTTTCAATGCTAAATGAAGAACATTATGTATTAGTTCGAAAGAGGGGTTAAAATGAAAGAAGATAAAAAGTGGTACAAGTCTATAAATAATTGGCTTATTATTCTAGCGTGCATAATATTAATCCCAATTCTATTAATTAATCTATACATTATGTTTCAATCAGCAACTAATAATGATAAGATTCCAAGTGTTTTTGGGTATAAACCATTTATTGTATTATCAGGTTCTATGGAATCAGAAATATTTAAAGGTGATTTAGTTGTTACTAAAATAATAGATCCAGAAACATTAAAAATAGAAGATGTTATTGCATTTAGGGATGCTGAAGATACTGTAACAACACATCGTATTATTGATATAGTTAAAAATGAAGGTGTAACTTATTTCATTACAAAAGGAGATAATAATACATCCCAAGATATTAACTTAGTAGAATATGGTGATGTTGAAGGTAAATACGTATTTCGTATTCCTGGAATTGGTTCTATGATGAAATCATTATCAGAGCCAACAACACTTGTTATACTAGTTTGTGGAATAACAGTATTGTTTGTAATCGGATTTATGATTTCAAATAAAAGACAAAAAGAAATTGAAATGAGAGAATTTTTAGAATATAAAATGCAAAAAGAATTAGAAGAACAAGAAAAGTTAGTAAAAAAATCTTCTAAAGAAAAGAAAAATACATCGAAGTCGAAGAAGACGAAATAAATTTGGTAAACTCTCGAATTTAGAGTTTATATAGATTAGGAAGGTAACTTCCTATGCATAGTACTATGCATTCATAATTAATTCAGGGGGAGGTGAAATCGAATGAAAAAGAAAGCTTTATTAATAGGTGCTTTAATCTTAGCTGTTGTAGTTACTGGTTTCTCTGTAAGTGGAACTTATGCTAAATATGTATCTTTTGATGAAAAAGCAGATTCTGCAAGAGTAGCTCAATGGTCTCTTGATAAATTAACAGATATTAATTTATTCCAAGAATCTTACGATACAATTTTAGATGGAACTGAAGCTGATGCTGAATCAGTTAATGGAGATAAAATCGTAGCTCCTGGAACAAGTGGATCTTATACATTTAATATTACTGGTATTTTTGAAACAAATTACCGTTTAGATGTTGAATTACTTGAAGATTCTCATAGCATTAGATATGAAATCGCTCCAAATGGTACAGCTTATGTTTACGATCCAATTCAATTTAAGTTAGTTAAGATCAATGATGATTTAACTGAAACTGACGTTCAAGGATGGACTGACTTTGCAACTTTCAAAACTGCATTAGAAGGTTTATCTGAAACAAACTATATTGGTACAGAATCAGAAAAATTAATGATCAATGACACTTATAGAATTGAATGGAAATGGGATTTCGAAGGTGATGGAATTCTTCAATCTGATGAAGAAGATACATTATTAGGAAATGCTATTGCTGAAACAGTTGCTATTACTGATGATGTTGTACTTGCAACTGATGCAGATTATGACACATTAGAAGATTTATCTGTAAGAATAGTTCTTAAATTAAGTGCTACTCAAGTTAAATAATTTAAATAGTTATAATCATTGAAAGCTAATATTTAGCTTTCAAACAAGCCTATGAAACTCATGGGTTTGTTTGAAAATTAAATGGTATAAAGAAAGGAGCCAAGCGGGGGGCTATGGAAAAGTATACAAGCGATGATGTTAAATCCGAAAATAGGAAACGTATTATCACTTATATCATTATCCTTATTATAATTATATTATGTCTCATTACTAGTTGTAGTTGTACATCTAAATACATTGGTAAGATTGGCGACTTATTTAGAAATGAAGAAGATGTAATTATCGATGGTGGATCCGGTGATAAAGAAACTATTAAAAATGGTGAATTAACATTTGATATTAAAAACTTAGTTATGTCAGTTAGTGATAATAACGCTAAAATAGGATTTTCTTATAAAAAGATTAATCCTGATAAATTTACTTGTACAACAAGTGATGCAAATGTTGCTACTTGTTATGTAAGTAATGGATATGTTGTAGTTATACCTAAAAGCATAGGAAATGTAACTGTGACATTACAAACAGAAACAAATGGTAAAATATATCAAGCAACAGCTAATGTTACCATTACAGATGCTAATAAATATATAGCATTATCAAAGAATAATGGTACAATCAACTTAGCTTATAGTAAAACAAAAAAAGTTGGTTATAAATTAGTAGGAATTAGCGGTAAAGTAGTAGTTACTTCTAGTGATCCAAGTGTTGCAGAAGCAACAGCTAAGAATGGTGTACTTACTATAAAAGGTAAAAGCACTGGTTCAGCAACAATAACTTTAACTGTAGAATATAATGGAGTTACATATAAGACTGATTATAATCTAAAAGTTATTAACAATATAGATAATAGTGGAAGTAATACAAGTGCTAAAGATGCATTACTAACAAATATTAAAGTTAGTAGTGGAAAATTAACACCAACATTTAATTCTAAAACAAAGAAATATAATGTTACAATTGATAATAATGTTGATAAAATCACTATTAAAGCAACAGCAAATAGCAAATCAACAATAACTTATATCTTTAATGGTAAGGAATATAAAAGCTTTGATAATATTCCAATGGCAGTTGGAGATAACATAGTTAATATTAAAGTAGTAAATGGATCTGGTAAAGAAAATAATTATACAGTAATTGTTACTAGAAAAGATAAATCTCCAGAATTAAACAATGATTCAACATTATCAAATATAACAACAAATAAAGGCGTGTTAACACCAACATTTAATAAAGATACAAAAGATTATAAAGTTACTGTAGATTATAGTGTTAGTAATATAACATTAAAAGCAACAGCAAGTAATAATAAATCAACAATAACTTATATCTTTAATGGCAAAGAATATAAAAGCTTTGATAATATTCCAATGGCAGTTGGAGATAACGTAGTAAGTATTAAAGTAGTAAGTGAATCTGGAAAAGAAAGTACTTATACAGTAGTAGTTACTAGAAATGAAAAATTAAATAATGATTCAACATTATCAAACATAACAACAAATAAAGGTGTGTTAACACCAACGTTTAATAAAGATACAAAAGAATATGAAATTACAGTAAATTCTAGTGTTAATGATATAACATTAACAGCAACAGCAAGCAATAGTAAATCAACAATAACTTATAGCTTTAATAACAAGGAATATAAAGAATTTAAGAATATTCCACTTGAAGATGGAGCTAATGTTGTATTTATTACTGTAACTGCTGAAGATGGAACAGAAACTGTTTATACTGTAACTGTAAATAAGTATTTCTTAAATACTCCGCAAAAGGAATACGAGATCAGTTATGATAGTAATGGTTCTGAAAAAGATATTATTCTTTATACTAATATCTTCAATAACAAAGTAAATACTATATTATCAACTGATAAAAAAACAATGACTATTTGTGATGCAAATAATGCTAGTATTTGTGTTAAAGTAAGTAGTACAAGTGATATTATTAAGTCTTTAGAATATACAGGAGAATCTACTGGACCAACATCACTTCCAATCAAAGTTACAGCAGATGGAATTGGAACTGGTAATATTCATGTTGTTGCTACTGCTAATGGAGTAACAGTAAATGAATTTGATATTACTTTCAAAGTAGTACAAAAATATATAGTTACTTTAAAAGCAAATGGTGGATTATTTAATGAATTTGAAACAGAGCAAACATTTAAGATATCACCAGAAGATAGTCCAATAGACTTAGTAAAATATGGAAAGCCATATTATCAAGATGATGAAGATAATTGCATATATTATGAATTCATTGGATATGCTGATGAACTAGATGAAGATAAAACTATTATCTATGATTTAGAAAATAAAAATTTAATTAATTATAGTGATTTATCTAGTGATATAACTTTAGTTGCTATCTATAATATGGAAGATAAAAAAATACAAACAACTGAGTCTAAAACTTTATGGTTAGTTGATGTTCCTATATTTAGAGATAAGGAATACTACGATAAATTTGGTAAAGATAGACCAATCTATCCTGGAGCTCAAGGTGAATATACTATGAACTTCAAGAATGAAAGTGATGATACTTTAGTAATTACAGGAATGATTTTAAAAGAAGATACAATTTGTGTTGATAAAGATGGTATTAAGGGATGCTTAAATATGGGATACATAATTAAGGATGCTCATAATAATTATCATTATGGATCATCAAATGCATATGAAGTATTAAATAAAACAGGAAACGTTATTGATTGGCCGGGTAATCATAATGAAGCAGATTTTACCTTTAATCCTGCAACTAATGCTGATACAACAATAGGACCTAAAGGAACTAAAAATGATGAATTAGAAATTACAATTCATTGGAAGTGGGTAGAATTTGATGATTATTCTGATAGAGTTGATACTCTTATTGGAAACCAAGCCGCAGCAAAATTAATAGATGATAGTATCAATGATTTATATACACTATACGTGGGTATTAAATTAGATGTTATTAGAGATGAATGTAATAAATAATGGGGGTTAAAATGAAAATCGTAAAAAGAGTTATATTTGGTATTATTGCAACCATACTTGGAATTGTTTTGATTATCAATGTTTATAGATTTATAAATATTAATGTATTTAAGAATGATTTATCTTCTATAGCAGGATATTCTGTATTAGAAGTAGTATCAGGATCAATGGAACCAACAATTCATGTTGGAGATATGATAATTATTAATACTAATGATAAAGATTATAGTGTTGATGATATTATAACATTTTGTGATATTAATGGTTCATTTGTAACCCATAGAATAATATCTATGAGTGATTCAGAAATTGTAACAAAAGGAGACTTTAATGATTCTCAAGATGAACCTATATCAACTGATAAAATAGTTGGGAAATATGTTACTAGAATTCCAAGTGGTGGAAAAGTAATATCAGCTTTTAAAAGTCCATTTACGATGATTATGATTTTAATAATTGGAATACTTGTATGTATATTTATTAGCACTGATAAAGAAGGTAATCCAATAATAGATACAGATGAGTTAGAATTTCAAGAATATTTAAAAGAAAAGAATAAAAAGGAAGAAAACGTTACTGTAGAAAAGAAACCTACAGCAAAAAAGACAAGTAGTAATACAAAAAAAGAAACAAAAAAGGGAACTAAAAAAGTGATACAAAAAAGGCTGCTACTAAGAAAAGTACAGCAAAAAAGAGTACTACTAAAAAAGTAGTTAAAAAGAAGTAGGAGAAAATTATGAAAGGATTATTACATAGTAAGAGATTTAGAAATAATTTATATAAATGGTTATTTGCATATGTAGGGGTATTATTGCTTCTTACTGTTGTAGTAACCTATTCAAAATATATTTCTAAACATTCAATAAGCGATGATGCTAGATCTGCAGTATTTAGTGCAGTATTTAACAGGACTACAACTTGTAAGGAAAATGAAGAAGCATTAAATAATGTATGTGTTACAGCTCAAGTATATCGTCCTACAAGTGACATAGAATATGAGTTTAGTTTTGATACTACAGGAACAGAAGTAAATACTTATCTAGTATTAAGAGCAACAATAGATGAAAAATTTGAGGTAATAGATTTCCTAATAGATGGTAAATCTTATAAAGATAATAAATTAACTTCAAATATTATCATTGATAATAACGTTATTAAGATAACTGGTACAATTAAAGCAAATGAAGGATCTTTAAATAACTATAAAGTGGTAGTAAGATATAAAAATGATAATATGGATAAATTTCCTGAAGAAGAATTTAAAAAATACATGGAAAATGTTTCCAATATTGTTCAAGTTAGTTACTCTGCTGAACAAATAGAAGTAGGAGGTAATTAATATGAAAAGTAATAATATTATTAAATCTCTTATATCTACATTTGTAATTTTAATTAGTATTGCAATGATTTCAGTGCCAACATCACATTCAAAGTATGTTAAATTTGATGATTCTGCAGCTATTTATGATACTGATTTTTATGATTTATATAAAGATGCAGAAGAAGTTGGAGCAGTACTTGAGTTATTACAATCATCAACTCCTGAAATAGCATACTTCAAAGTATATTTTCCTACAAATACTGAAGTAGCTACTGGAGCAAAAATAGATAAGTATTTTTTAGAACTTATACCAAATTCTTGTACAATTGAAAATTGGTCAAGCGTTTCTTATAAGCCAAGTGTTGATTATGTAAATAAACAACCTTGGGTTGTATCAGAATTATTATCTTGTAATGTAAGACCTCAAGTTGATGAAGAAACTGGAGAAGTTTTAAAACAAGGATTATTACAAGAAGATGGAACAACTATTAAACTTGTTGTTAATGTAAAAGAACAAATTAATGAAGAAGCTAAGTTCTTATATCTTTCTTTAAGTTATGAAGATACTCTAAGTAATTATCTTGGAGAAACTGAAGATGATAAGACAACTATTAAAATTGATAAAACTGATGAAGATGGAAATGAAAAAACAAAAACTCAAATATACGAAGAATTAAGAGAAAAATTAATGGCTTATGCTAAAACAAGACCACAAGAGTCTATCGTTAGAACAGAACATTATATAGATAATTATATCTTTGAAAAAGTTGTAACAAAAGAAAACATAACTAATTTTTATCTTCCTGGTCTTTCTATAGAACATGATGAAGAAAATGATGTGTATGTTTATAAAATTAATCCAAGTATATTTGATGACCATGTAGCAACTTATAGCGAAATTAATTATGATGGTCACGATATATTAAGTTTTAATTTTGTAAATGATTATACTGGTGCAGATAAGGATAAATTTATTGATGACACTTTTGAATATTATATTAATAACTTCTCAAAATATAGTGATTCAGAAAAAGAGCTTATTTTAGACTATGTAAGAAATGCTGGACCATTCTCAAAAGTTGTATCTGGAGAAATAGAAAGAATTAAAGGTATTAATTATACTGATAATAAAGCATTGCTAACAGCAAATCTTATTCGATATGCAACTCCAGTATCTGCAGATAATAAATTTACAATTGCATTAAATAGTACAGGATACATGCAAAATGAATTAAGAGATTATTTAGAAAATAAATATAGCGATGTTTTCTCTAAAACTTTAGCAGATTACATTTATAATGATTATTCAAAAGATAATTTGTATGATGTTATCAAGATAAATAATAAAGCTTCTAAAGAAATAATAGACTTTACAAAATATGTAACTTATTTTGATACAGAGAACAGTAATTATGTAATATTTAAAGTTTACTATAATGCAGCAGAAAATGGTAATACTGTAGAATTTATTACTTATAAGATAACTGATGATACTAAGATATCTTTTGTTAATAATGATAATACTTTAGAAATTACTATTAGTAATACTGATCAAGAAAGATTAGATGATACTATTAAGTATTTAGATGACTACTTTGGTAGTGTTACTGATGTAACTGATCCAGTTGGTAGTGATACTGTTAAAGTAACATTTAGTGAAGATTCAGAAACTGGTATAATAACTGCTACATATATCATAGAAAAGACTCTAGTAAACTAGAGCCTTTTTTATTTGCTTATTATTTCGTTTATAAGTCCTATTATCATATTTATTCTTGTTGGAACAATATATTTAGCATTTAATTTTCTTGCTACAGCATTCATGCAAAAGCGCATTCCACGAGCACCGTTCCACCAGCCAACATTATCTGGACATTTAGCTTTTATTTCATCAAGTGATTTTGATAAAATATCTTTATCATAATCATCTGCAACAGTAAATTCAATTAAATATGGTTGATTTTTATCATTATATAAATGATTATCTTCCATTTTATAACCAACAGTTTCATAAAAGTAAATATAATCTCCACCAGCTAAAACTAAAGTATCAACACTATCATCTAATCCATTTACTAAACTCATAGTGTAATTAAGAATTTCATCAAATGAAGTTGTAACTTTATCACTTTTTAGTTCAGGGTATTTATCGGTTATATCCATTGCACCAAAATCTAAGTTAACTTTTTTAATGATTTCTTTATTTTCAATAATAGCTACTTCAGTAGAACCGCCACCACCGATAGCTACTGCCATTTTATTATTGTAATCAATGTTACTAATAACTCCTCTTACAGTATATTCACTTTCTTCATCTGCAGATACAACTTTAAAGTCTATATCAAACTCATTTTTTAATCTGTTTATAAAAGTGTTTTTTTCATCTTCTGTTATTTTTCTAAATATACTTGTACCAAAAGCATAAACTTTATCAGCTTTTTCTTTTACTTTATGAATAAAGCTATATAGTTCATTTATATCACTTTCTAATATTTTGTTATTAGTTTTATAATTATTTTTAAAAGCAATATATTTTGATCCTAAATCAATTAAATTACCATTATCATATATGTATGCTTTGGTATTGGTAGAGCCAACTTCTAGTATTCCAAATTTCATTAAATCACGTCCATTCTTAACTTAATAATATCATACAATCATTTAATTTAATAGGGTTAAAATAAAAAGCTCTCAATCGAGAACTTTCTTAATGTTCATTAATCCATTTTTCTACTTCTTCGGCATCATCTAAGTGGATTTTAGTATGACCAATTATTTGATAATCTTCATGTCCCTTACCTAAAATTAATAAGATATCTTCTTTTTCTAGCATTTCTATTCCTTTTTTTATTGCCTCTTTTCGATCTAGTATAACTTCATACTTATCACTAGTTACACCTTTTAAGATATCTGCCATAATATTTTCAGGTTTTTCCGTTCTTGGATTATCACTAGTAAGAATAGTATAATCACTTAATGTTGTAGCAATTCTTCCCATTATAGGTCTTTTAATAGGGTCACGATCACCACCACAACCTATAATTGTAATGATTCTACCAGTCTTAAGTTCATTATAAGCCATTATTACTTTTTCCACTGCATCAGGTGTATGCGCATAATCAATTACAGCATAACCACCATTTACTTTATGAGTTTCACATCTTCCTTTAGGAGCCTTTAATTCTTTTGTTTTTTCTATGATTAAATCAATAGAATAACCAGCAGCATGAACAAATGCTAAAGCAGTCATGTAATTATAGACATTAAACTTACTTGTTAAGTTAGTTGTTACTTGATAATCAGTTCCTTTAAAGCTAAAATCTATAGTAGTTTCAGCTGGAGTAATGTGAGTGTTAGTAACACTGTAATCACAGTTTTCTTGATATCCTAATGTTGTAGCTTTGCCAAATTTATCTATAAACTTTTGACTAGCTTCATCATCGCTATTTACAATTAAAATGCTATTAGGAGTTAAATAATCAACCATTTTTAGCTTTTCATTTAAATAAGCATCCATTGTTTTATGATAATCTAAATGATCTTCAGTAAGATTAGTAAATCCAGCGATATCAATATGTAGTCCATAAATTCTTTCATAAGATAAGGCGTGAGAGCTAACTTCCATAACGATTGTCTTACAACCAACTTCCATTGCTTTTAGTAAAATTGAATATATAGTTAATATATCTGGTGTAGTGTTTTCTGTTTCAGTGAAGAAATCTTTACAAATAAATCCTAGTGTTCCCATATATCCAGCCTTTTCTCCGAGTAGGTTTAAAAGCTGATAAGTAAGATAAGCGGTAGTAGTCTTTCCGTTAGTACCAGTTATGCCAATTATTTTAAGTTCTTTGAATTTTTCACTATATTCTTCTTTTAAAGCTTCCTTTAAATATTCTTCAGTTGATGCAACAACTTCTACTGGTACTGTAGCACTTACTTCTTTTTCCACAATAACTTTACTAGCACCATTTTTTATAGCATCTTCTATAAAATCATGGCCATCTACAGTGTGACCTTTAATAGCAACAAAAATATCACCATTTTTAACTAATCTAGAATCTATCGCATATTTCATAATAATATCTCCTTTTGTATAAGTTTATTATACCAAATGAAATAAATTTACAATAGTTTTTATTTAGCTATCATGATATAATTGTAAAGAAAGGTGATTGTATGAAAAAGATTATTTTAACTGGAGATAGACCAACAGGAAGACTTCATTTAGGTCATTACGTTGGATCTTTAAAAAATAGAGTTGAACTTCAAAATAGTAATGAATTTGATGAAATTTTTATCATGATAGCGGATGCTCAAGCTTTAACAGATAATTTTGATAACCCTAAAAAGGTAAGAGATAATGTAATGGAAGTTGCTCTTGATTACTTAGCTGTAGGAATTGATCCTAAAAAGACTAACATTTTCATTCAATCAGAAATAAGCGAACTTACTGAACTAACTTTTTACTATATGAATTTAGTAACATTAAGTCGTCTTCAAAGAAATCCAACAGTAAAAAATGAAATTGCTTTAAGAGGATTTGAAAAAAGTATACCAGTAGGATTTTTAAATTATCCAATTAGTCAAGCTGCAGATATTACGGCTTTTGAAGCTACTTGTGTACCAGTAGGTGAAGATCAATTACCAATGATTGAACAAACAAGAGAGATTGTAAGAAGCTTCAATAATATTTATGGGGAAGTTTTAACTGAACCAGACGTAATACTTCCTAAAAATGAACTTGCACGTCGACTTCCCGGAATAGATGGTAAAGCTAAGATGAGTAAGTCACTTGGAAATTGTATTTATCTTGCTGATAGTGAAGAAGAAGTAAGAAAAAAAGTTATGAGTATGTATACAGATCCTGATCATATTAGAATAGAAGATCCAGGTAAAGTAGAAGGAAACGTTGTATTTACTTACTTAGATGTTTTTGCTAAGGATGAGGATTTTGCAAAATATTTACCAGAATATAAGAATTTAGATGAGCTTAAAAATAAATATAGACAAGGTGGTTTAGGTGATGTTGTAATTAAAAAATTCTTAAATAACATATTACAAGATTACTTGAAACCAATAAGAGAAAGAAGACAATATTTTAGTGAACATATTGAAGATGTTTATGATATTTTAAAAAGAGGAACTGAAGTTGCGCAAAGTAGAGCAAGCAAAACTTTAGAAAAAGTAAAAAATGCAATGAAAATCGATTATTTTGAAACTAATGAGTTTTTAAATGAGATTGTTGATAAATATAAAAATTAATGTTAATATTTTAATATAAAGAAGGGTGAAGATATTGGCTAGTTTAGATACGCATTTCATTCCAGATCTATCTAAAATAAAGACCAGTGAACGTGCTGTATTTCAAGGAACTAATTATAGAATTAGTATTTTAAGCGAGCGCTTAGTTAGACTTGAATATAGTGCGGATGGTCAATTTTCTGATGCCCCAACTACATTAGTTAAAAATAGACAATTTGGTATTCCCGTGTTTAAAATGGAACAAGATGCTAATTATTTAGTAATAAAAACTAATTATTTTATGCTTCAATATTTAAAAAATAAGCCATTTTTAGGTCCTAAGTTTGCTCCAGATAACAATTTAAAAGTTAGTTTAATTGGAACTGATAAGGTTTGGTATTATGGTCAACCAGAAGCGAGAAACTTTAAAGGTGGAGCTATAAGTCTTGATAATTATCAAGGAAAAGTAAATTTAGATAAAGGCCTTTATTCTACTGATGGCTTTGTTTTAGTTGATGATTCTTCTAATTTAGAAATAGATGAAACTGGAGCATTAGTAAGTCCTAACCCTAAAAAGGTAGATTTATATTTATTTATGTATAAAAGAGATTTTGGATTGTGCTTAAAAGATTATTATACTTTAACAGGATATCCGCCATTAATTCCTAGATATGCTTTGGGAATATGGTGGAATAGAGAAAAAATATACTCATTTGAGGATACTAAAGCTTTAATTAAGTCATTTAATCGTTATCAAGTGCCAATATCAGTACTATTATTAAGTGAATTTTGGCATATAAAAGATAAAACTAATTACAATTGGTATCGTACTGGGTTTACTTTCAATCCAGAGTTGTATCCAAATCCAACAGAATTTGTAAACTATATGCATGAAAGTGGAATAAGAGTAGGAGTCAATATAGATCCAATTGAAGGAGTTAGAAAAGAAGAAGCTGGTTATATAGGAGTTAATAGTGAATATAAAGTAGCAGATGGGATAACTATTCCTTTTAATGCCATGGATAAAAACTTTATGGCACTTTATATTAAACATTTAATTGATCCTCTTCTTGCAACAGGAGTAGACGTATACTGGAATGATTATAAAAAAGATTTACTGGGAATAAATGTTTTGAACTATTATTACAATAGAAATTTTGAGAAAATCAAAAATACACGTCCTCTAGTTTTAACTCGTAGTCCTTTGGTTGCACCTCACAATGCCGGAATTCTTTACTCAGGAGAGACTATTGTTTCTTGGGATACACTTAAATATTTGCCTTTCTATAATTCAATGGCTGCTAATAAGGGTGTTACATGGTGGAGTCATGATGTCGGAGGATATAAAGATGGTATTGAAGATAGTGAACTTTATGTAAGATATGTAGAGTTTTCTTGCTTTAGTCCAATATTTAGATTTAGTGCTGAACGCGGTGTTTATTATAAAAGAGAGCCATGGATGTGGGATGTAAAAACTTTTACTATTGCTCGTGATTATTGTTGGCTTAGACAAAGATTAATACCTTATTTATATACAGAAGCTGCTAATTACAGTAAGCTTGGAAGACCTATAATTCAACCAATTTATTATAGCTATCCTGAAATATTTGATGAACCAGATTATCGTAATGAGTATTTCTTTGGTAAAGAGTTATTTGTAGCACCAATCACTAAACCAAAAGATATTACCATGAATCGTTCAATTGAAAGAATATTTTTGCCAAAAGGGGTATGGTATGATTTTAAATCTGGTAAAAAGTTTATTGGTAATAAAAGATACGTAGCTTTTTATAAAGAAGAAGAGTATCCGGTGTTTGCCAGAGCAGGAAGTATTATACCTCTTGCTAATTTAGGAGAAAATATTAATGATACTAGCGCTCCACGTAGTATGGAAATAAATATATTCCCAGGTCAAAGTAATGTGTATAAACTTTATGAAGATGATGGTATTACCAAATTATATGAAGATGGAAATTTTATAGTAACGGCGATAGATTATAATTACTTACAAAATAATTATACATTAATCATTCATCCAATCGAAGGAAAGACGGGAATTATACCAAGTAGAAGAGATTATAAACTAAGATTTAGAAATACGAGAAATGCTGATAAAGTAGATATTTATTTAAATGGTAGTCCTGCTGATTTAAAATATGAAGTTTATGAAGATGAAAATGATTTTGTTGTAGATATTAAAGATGTTGATACGACAAAACAATTGACTGTTAACTGTAAGGGTCAAGATATTGAAATTAACGCAGTTAGAATTATTAATGAAGATATTAATTCTATTATTAGTGATTTAAAAATAACTACTAAATTAAAAGAAGAGATAGCAGGAATAATATTTAGTGACATTGATATCAAGTTAAAGAGAATAAGAATTAAAAAGTTAAAAAATCTTGATAAGAAATTTGTGAAAATGTTTATAAAATTACTTGAATATATATCAGAAATTTAATATAATATGGTATAAGCAGATGAAAAAAGAGTAGTAGATTATTTAAGTCTTAAAGAGAGTTAGTGGTAGGTGAAAACTAATAGATGAAAGTAATTGAACTTGCTTTTGGATGTAGTGGGGTAATTTCCTTATCAATTAAATAAGAAGCAATTAAGGTGGTACCACGAATTAATTTCGTCCTTTGGTAACTGCCTTTTTTTATGGAGGAATTATGGAAGATTATATTATAACTTTAATCTGGGGATTTGGAGTATTTATTATCGTATTTATAGTAAATTACTTTTTAGTCTTAAAAAATGGATATAAAAACCTCGAAAAGAGTAAAGATAAGAAGAAAAAGGAATTAAGTAATTTTATCGGTTTATCATATTTAATTCCTAAGTTTAATTTGGATATTAAAAAGATGAACTTAAACTATGTATTTATTTTATCAGCATTAATTAATGCTTTCATAATTTCTACAGTTTTTGTAATAATTTATCTTATTCCTTGGCATATGACATTTAAAATGCTTTTAGGATTTGTTCTTCTTTTTGGTCTCATATATGCGTTATATGAACTACTTGGAAGACATTTAGTAAAGAAAGGTTGGAAAAACTAATGAATTTTAAAGAAATAGAAA
>CAZSXH010000010.1:0-17296 GCA_964611015.1 uncultured Muribaculaceae bacterium | reverse complement strand
GTATAACTTACTCCAGTTCGATACCCAACTGGAGTTCCACCCATTGCTATAATCATATCTTCTAAAGATTTAGAACATTTTACATCATATAAGAAACTTCTATTTTGAATGGTGTTAAACATATCTTTAATGCAAAGTATCATAAAGTATTCTATTGGTAGTAATTCACCATTTTCCATTACAACCCCAATTCTATCTCCATCACCATCAAAAGCAATTCCAAAGTCTGCATGATTATCTTTAACTGCTTTTTGTAACTGTACCATATTTTCTCTTTCAGAAGGATCTGGATGATGCGCAGGAAAATTACCATCAGATATTTCATTTATATAAATTGGTGTACAAAAAGTAGTATCAAAAACCTTTCTTATAATGCTACAAGTAGCTCCATTACCACAATCAATTACAATTTTTCTTTTGTTTTTACCAAATTTAATTGAATACTTTAAATATTCTATGTACTTAGTAACAATATTGGAATTTTCAATATTACCAGTTCCACTTTTAAAATTTTCTGCTTTTAAATAGTTTTTAAAATCTTCAATCATTTCTCCTCTAGCATTTACTGTACCATCAAAAGAAAATTTAAAACCATTATCATCTTTAGGATTGTGAGAAGCCGTAACCATTATTCCAGGAAGACTATTTATAAATCTTCCATAATAATTCATTGGTGTAGTTGTTAAACCATAGTTGATAACATTACAGCCAGTTGATGTAATACCTTTAATTAAATTTTGACATAATGTCTCACTGGATAATCTATTATCACGTGATACTATACAAGTATCTTTATTATACTTTTCTTGAATGTAAGACCCATAAGCCCTACCAATAGTAAATGCCACTTGCTCATTTATGGTTGCAGGATAAGTTCCTCTAATATCATAAGCTCTAAAAATTTCATCATTAAATTCATTCATTAAGTCTCACCCTTTTACTTATTTACATTATTTTATTATGGCTTCTAAAGATAATTTTATCATTTCATCAAGTGACTCTTGTCTTTCTTCAATTGATAAAACAACATTAGAGAACTTAGAATCTACTACTGTTGCTAGTGTTGTTGCTTTTTTACCAAAAGAATTAGCAACATGAATTAAGGCAAAAGCTTCCATTTCTTCCCCAAGAATTTCATAATTATCAGGAATACGTTTAAGGACACGATCATAGTCGATATATGGGCCAAAAACATCCATAGTTGTAAGCATTCCTTCATGAATGCGTTCTTTTAATCCTAGTTCTTCTGCCGCAGCTAATACACTTTCATTCAACTCTTTACTAGCTACAACTACATCACCTTCAAAATTATTATAAGTGTAAGCAAAATTACTTTCTGAGTATACTTTGTCACTTAAAATTATTTCTTTTACATTTGCTTTTTCTGAAACTGCTCCACATGTTCCAATTCTAATAATCTTCTCAACATTAAAATAATGAAATAATTCAAAGGCATAAATACTCATACTAGGCATTCCCATACCACTACCCATAACAGTAACTTTTTTACCCTTATAAGTTCCAGTAAAACCATACATATTACGTACATCCGTAACAAGTCTAGCATTTTCCAAAAAGTTTTCTGCAATATATTTAGCACGAAGAGGATCTCCAGGCATTAAAACAATATCTGCAATATCTTCTTTACTATTTACTTTAATATGAATTGGATTTTCACCAATAAACATATAATCACCATCTTTCGTATTATCACTAATATAATTCTATCAAAAATGCTAATAATTGACTAGATATTTCCCAGTCTTTACTTTTATCTTGACATAAAAAAGCAACACAAATGTGTTGCTTAGAATAAGAGTAGTCATGTAAACACGACTATAAGAAAAACAATAATGGATATTTTAATATATTGGCATATCATAAATATCCAAAAAGATATGCCAAGTACTTAGCGTGGGGCAGAATAACTGCCATCCACGCTTATTTTATTATTATACATTCATTAAGATATATGGATTAGTAATAGAACCATTACCATCAACCACATATACAGAAGATTTCAGATACAAGACTGGACGTGTGGCATAACCATTACTCACGCCGAAGTGGTAGCTGACCTCACCGCTAGAGTGTATATAGAACGCATAGCTGCTGTTGCTAGAATCCGGCGTGATTGTCCATTCACTACCTTGGCCATATATCCAGCTTTGACCAGAACATATTGAAGAACGATAATAATTAATTAGCGTAGTTGTTCTTGAACAGCTACTTGCTAACACACTATATCCATAATCACTTGGATACATTAATCCTATATATCCAGTATAAGTCGTACTTGCTCCATTCGGAACTGTGGTACCTCTTTCTTTATCATACATTTCAGAAGATGTTATATTTGTATTATTATGCCCACCCAATTTCCATGTTACTTGTTGAATCATTCCTCTGTATGTATCTTTTATTCCCTTTTCTTTACTTGGAAATTTATACGTTGGTGTTGCTAATGTGATTGCACTAGGATCAGTATTGCTATAATAGTAATTATTTAAGTATACATTCAAACTTGAAGTTGGAGTTGTAGAAGACGATGCCCACACATTTGAATCCATAGCATCCCAAGGAAGACCATCTAGTGAATCTGCTTTCATAATCTTTACTAAGTTTCCGCTTTGTCCATGCGTGTTATTTCCAAATACTCCGATAATTCTCCATAGCTCATTATTGAACCATACATAATTATTTGGATTCTTTCCTTCATATCGATAATCTGTACTTGGTTCATTTACTACTTTCCCATTTCCCTGCGTTGTATTATTTAAACTTATTATCTTATTTGCTATAGTTGTTTTATCAATAGATGTAAAAGTTAACTTACAACTGATATCATTTTTAGGATCCTCAATATTTAACTTCCATTCATCATATAACCATTTACCTTTTGCATTAATACACTCAACATCAACTTTATAGCTTCCTTTTGCTGGAAAGTTAGTTGGATGTGTAACATTACCTGTAATATCCACCACATTTAAAGCATACATTATTCCATCTTTTTTAAACGTTTTTGTATGGCCAGTAATCATTAGTACTCCAATTAACCCAATAGTTACCATTATACTTATTCCTAATCCTACTAATTTCTTTTTCATTTGTTTAATTCCTCCTTAAGTACTCTTATTAATATTGCTTTTTTTAATAACTCTTGATAATTATTATTTTTGTATTCAAACTTTTCTTCAATATTCAAATTATTTAATATTAGCTTATTAGTGTTTTTTAAATCTTCTTCATTAAAAATATTTGTTATTTCCTTATCAACTTCAAACAGCTTTAACTTATCTTTCTTTTTTATGTATATTAAATAATTTGGATATAATTTTTTTATTACATAATATCTTTCTTTCATACATCTCCCAGTATGGTTAGTAGAAAAAGATCGTAATCTTTTTCATCCATACTTCTTTTTTAAAGACTTCAATCTTTAGGATAGTTTATGTCCTTTATGCTTGTTTTTATTTCCCTTAAGACAATAAACATTAAACACATAGGGCTAAACAGTGGCATAACCATTACTCACGTCGTTGTTGTTGTTGACCTCACCGCTAGAGTGTATATTGAACGCATTGTTGCTGTTGCTAGAATTCGGCGTTTACGGAAAAACTACCCTACATATATCTGTCTAATATATGCCGTACTTTAATTTTATCTACAAAAATATAACCATTTTTGTAGCTTTCTATACTGCTAAAATAACTACCAAAATCAATTCTATTATTATTTAACAAATAATTACTTTTTTTAATCCCTTTTTTAATATTCTGTTTTGTTTTTGCACATAAATTAATAATTGTTTTTTTATTTATTACTTTTATATGATAACCTATAAATTCTATCCCTTCTTTACAATTCACAATTTTTGTTTTATTCATATTTAAATCTAATTTGTATTCATTATGTAATTTTTCTTTCAATATTTTTAATACTTCTTTTAAATATTCTTTTGACTCATGAATTAATACATAATCATCCATATAATTTACAAATTTTACTTTTAAATTATTAGTTATAAAATGATGAATTTTATATAAATACAATATTGCTAAAAATTGACTTGTCATATTACCGATTGGCAATCCTTTACCATAATTATATTTTGGCAAAGTTTTATTTAATATATTTTCAAACCCTTCTATTTTCTTGTTTAAGTATTCTTTATTTGTGCTATCTATAATTGTACTTACAAGTTTATACTCGTCACTTGTCAATTCGTTTTTTAACATACTTTTAAGTATTTCATGATCAATATTATAAAAATATTTTGAAATATCCATTTTTAAAATATAAAATGTTTCATATTTTTTAAAACTTTCAATATCTTTTTTTAATAATCTCATTGCATAACTAGAACCCATATTCTTCCTAGTTGCACAGTTTCTTTTGCTTAAATATTTTTCAAACTTTGGTATCAATATATACTTTGCCACATAGTGATTTATAGTTTTATCATATACGCCCTGAGATGATATTACTCTAATCTTGGGCTTATATACCAAAAATACATTATATCTCCCTCCATCATACTTATTTTCTTCCAACACTTTTTTAATATTAATTAAATATTCGATTTTATTTCTTTCAAACATGAATGTTTTCTTTTTGTTTCTTACATTTTTTCGAATTTCTTCTTCATAAACATTTTGTAAATCAAATATACTAATCTCCATCTTGGAGTCCTTTCAGCCAAGATGTTGTCATTCTATTTATTTCTATTAAATCATTTCCAATTTTATATAACGCTTTTTCACTTATATATTTTTTTAAAAACAATCTTTCTAATAAGAAATCTAGCATTGCTAAATCTCCTTTAATTAATGTTGTATAATCATCAATATTGCTTTCATTATAGCTTGCATAAAAAATATTTTCTAAACATCTCAAAGAAACGCTTCTTATTTTATCTTTAAAATACATATCTTTTCTAGGAACATTTTCCAAAATATCATCTAAATTGTTCAAAAAATTTTTATACTTAATTAATATTTTAAAATCATTATTGCTTATTCTAAACATTTCTCAATATAACTCAAAATTTCTTCTAATTGACTTTCGGTCGCAAGCTTTATTTTATCAACTATATTATTTATTCTTTCTTCCGCATCTAAACTTTTAAGTGCCTCTTCTCTTGCTTTATTATAATTATTAATTTTTTTAAAATCCTTTATAACTGGATCTTTATTAGTTTCAATAATTTGGTATGATATTTTATTTTCTTCTAATTTATTAATAACTCTATTAATTGCACTATCTGGAAATCCACACTTTTTACTATCAAGAACCTTATATCCTAAAAGCCTGTGAATTATATATGCATCATCACCATTTACGTTATAAAACTTTCCTCTAGTTTTTATAATAATCAAGAATCTTTTTTCAGGTTTATCTTTCATTTTTACTCCTATGTTAGTAAGCGTGGGGCAGAATAACTGCCACCCACGCTTATATATTAATGCATTTCTATTGTATAAGGATTAGTTTCTGTCCCTTCTCCTCCAGTTATATATGTTGAAGCCTTAAGATACAAGACTGGACGTGTGGCATAACCATTACTCACGCCGATGTAGTTGTAGACCTCACCGCTAGAGTGTATATAGAACGCATTGAAGCTGTAGCTAGAACGCGGCGTAATTGTCCATTCGTATCTTTGGCTATGCATCCAATTTTGGCCCGTACATGAATCATTAACATAATCCCAATTTGTCTTTGTAGTTCTTGGGCAACTACTTGATAGAACGCCATATGCATAATCACTTGGATACATTAACCCTATATATCCTGTAGTTGTTTTATTTGAACCAGAAGATACTGTTATGCCTCTTTCTGCATTGTAAAATTCTGATGCTGTTGCACTATTTGTATTGTGGCCTCCCAATTTCCATGTGACTTCTTGAACCATTCCACGATAGTTATCTTGAATCCCATTGACTCTGTAGTCACAGTTGCTAGGTGATTTATCAGAGCTTCCAGAACAATTTGCAGAACTTGATCCATCAGTTGCATTGTAATAATTTGTATTTAATAGTTCTTTTAAATTTGATATTGACCAATCATTGGAACGGCTTTCATTACCAAGCCCCCACGCTAAGCCACCTATTGAATTTTCTCTTATTATTTTTACCAAGTTTTCACTTTGTCCATGCGTGTTATTTCCAAATACTCCGATAATTCTCCATAGCTCATTATTGAACCATACATAATTATTTGGATTCTTTCCTTCATATCGATAATCTGTACTTGGTTCATTTACTACTTTCCCATTTCCCTGTGTTGTATTATTTAAGCTTATTACATGATTTGCTAATGTCGTATTTGATGATGAGTATGTTAAATCAAAATCACCTACTCCAGATAACGATGATATTATTAGTCCTTTTTTCGCATCATATGCTGCAACTCCATTTGTGCTTGATAAAGTTGCTTTGTAATTTCCTAGTATCGTGTTTGGTAAGTCATTTACTGACACTTTCAAGTTTTCACTTACTTTTGTTGTTACTTCTTTATCATATACACTCGATAACTGATTATTACTATCTTTAACATATATTTTTGTTTTATATGTTGAATCATCTTCATTTACAATACATTTATGTGTTGTTTCAGTTGTTTCATAATATTCATATGGTTCACTTGCCGAGTCCACATCGCACAAATAGTAATATGTTGAAATCTCTCCTACTTTTCCAGGTTCTGCTTCTACACTTAATGTAAATTCTAAGTCTTTTACATTTGTGGCAGTTACATTATTAATTTTTGGATAATCATAATCAGTTGTAGTAAATGTGTCATTATATATTTCTGATGTAAATCCATTTATATCTTCTGTGAATGCATATACATCATATGCTGTATTTGGTTTTAAATTTTTAAATGTATATGTAGAAGTTTCTGTTCTATCATACTCTATATCATTAATTGTAAGTTTACTACTATAGAATTTTAAACTATAATTCGCAGAATTAGATGCTTCTTTGATCCCGTAGTAATAATATTTTATTTCTTCTGTATGTTTTGTTGCTTGAGCTCCTACTGTTAATTCTATTCCATTATCATTGGTTACTATATCTAAAGTATTTACTTCAGGAACTCGATAAATGTTCATATTTTCTTGAGTGATGTGAACATTTCCGCTAAACGTTTTTCCAGCATTATAATTTTGATTTGAATCTAAATTAACTAGCCTTACTTCTATATCCCATTTTTCTAGTTTATAACTATCTGTTTCTATTGAGTGATTATGAGCTATAGCAAAGCTTCCTTTTGCTTCTGTTATATCCAAACCTATAACTGTATTATTACTATCATACACTTTCTTTAATCCTGGAATATCTTCTATAATGTTACCATTTGGATCTTTAATACTTAAAACAAGTTCTGCTTTTTTATCTTTTGTTGTATAATGAAACTCGTTAACATCTATCACAAAGAAAAGATGATAACTTGTTTCATAATGATTAGTTGAACTATTTGCTTTTATTTCTGCTTGAGCAAAAGATGTTCCTGTTCTGTCTCCTTTACCCAAAGCAAAAGTATCTTGATTAGCAGAAATATTTATGTTTTCTCCAACTTTAAACACTAAAGAATCTACTGTATCTGTTTTAACTCTAATTCCAAATATTCCATCTTCAGAAGATGCTGCTTTAAAAAAAGCATAAGTAGTACCTATAAGTAATAATAATATCATTATTACTCCTATACTCATTAGTTGTTGCTTGTCAAGCATTATTTTTTTCTTCATTTGTTTTTTTCTCCCTTATTCTTATGTCAATTTGACACTCTTATTTTCTTATCATCATCATTCTATACCCATTATTTCAAAAAAAAAAAAAAAAACGCAAGTTTTTTTTGTTTTACTTTACGTTCTTGACAGTTCTTGACGAAAAATGAAATCTTTTGTCGTAGTTATTAAAAAAGCACATCTCACAAGAGATAGTGCAACAACAATTTAAGCACTTACCACTAAAGGGTAACACTTACATATTAATTATATCCAAAAATACTATATTTATCAATACATTACTTTACTACATAACCTAAATCTTCAATTGCTTTAATAATATCTTTTTCAATAACAGCATTATTATAAAGACAAGTTACTTCTCCTTTTTTTAAATCAACCTTTACCTTTTTAATATTTTCTATCTTTTCTAAAGCACTTATTACTTTATTGGCACAATGTTCACATTTCATGCCTTCAACTTTAAATATCTTTTTATTACTATTAAACATCAAAATCACCTGCCATTTTTACATTCCTAATTCTAAGAGAATTAAGTACTACTGTTAAACTACTTAAAGTCATTGCTAAACTTGCAATCATAGGATTCATCTTTATATTTATAAAACTTAATGCTCCAAGAGCAATAGGAATCATTAAGATATTATAAAAGAATGCCCAAAATAAATTTTCTCTTATATTTAATATTGTCTTTTTACTAATTTTTATTAAATTAATTATATCATTTAAATTATCATGAACAAGAATAACATCTGCAGATGAAGATGCTATTTCACTAGCACTACTAATACTAATACCCACAGTGCTTAAAGCTAGACTTGGAGCATCATTAATACCATCTCCAACCATCATAACAAAATGACCATCTTGCTCTAATTTTTTAATAACTTCGGTTTTATCTTTTGGTAAGACATCTGCTATTACCTTTTCTATTCCAAGTTCTTTTCCTATAATACTTGCAACATTTTCATTATCTCCACTAAGAAGAATGACTTGATAATTCATTTTCTTTAGTTTTTTTATTACTCTTTTAGCATTACTTCTTAATGTATCTCTTACCCCAATTAATGATAAAACTTCTTTATTTTTTATCAAATATAAAACACTACAACCACGATTAGATAAATATTCTTCATCTTCTACATATATATTTTTTATTTTTAATCTTTTAAGTATTTTCTTATTACCGATATAAATCTTTTCCTTATCCTTTTTTACTTCTATACCTTCTCCTACTATTTCTTTAAAATCACAATATTCTTCTTCTGTTTCATACTTTTTAAAAGCTTTACTTATAGGATGGTTAGAACTTTTTTCCGCATTAGCTACAATACTTAGGACTTGGTCTTGTGTTAAATTACTATAATTAAAGACTTTTTCAATATTTAAAGTTCCATTTGTAAGAGTTCCGGTTTTATCAAAAACAATCGTATCAATTTTAGAAGTGTTTTCTAAGATACTACTTGATTTAATTAATATTCCATTTTCACTACTTTTACCCATTGCTACTACTATCGCAAGAGGTGTTGCAAGACCTAACGCACAAGGGCATGCTACTACTAAAACTGTTACTAAAGTGTTTATACCTGTTACCAGATCATTAAACATTAAATTAAATATAAATGATAAAATTGCAATTATAATGATAAAAGGAACAAAATAACCACTTACTTTATCAGCTACCTTAGCAATTGGAGCCTTAGTGTTAGTAGCTTCAACTACTAAGTGTACTATTTCAGAAATACTAGAATTAGCACCAATTTTTTCTGCTTTATATTCAATCATACCATCAACATTTATACTACCAGCATAAACAGAGTCACCCACTTTTTTACTATCAGGAATACTTTCTCCGGTTATAAAAGCTTCATCTATATGCGTACTACCCTTCACTATTTTGCCATCAACAGCAATTTTCATACCAGGTTTAGCAATTAAAACATCTCCTACTTTTACTTCATCAATAGTTACTTCGATTACTTTTTTTCCTTTTTTTAAAAGAGCAACCTCTGGTGTAATTTGAACTAACTCTTCAATAGCTTTTTTAGTTTTCATTTTACTTTTACCATCAATGAAACGTCCAAGACGCACAAAAAATATAACAAATGCGGCACTTTCAAAATATAGATTGTGTACATAATTAAAATCTTTCAAATAAATTCGGATTAAACCATATACACTATATAAAAAACTTACGATAACTCCCAAAGAAACTAAAGTATCCATATTTAAAGATAAATGAATTAAATTCTTATAACCGATTTTAAATATATCCTTAGCGTATACTAAATAAGGAATAGTTAAAGCAAATAATAACGTACCATAAATTAATGGATGTACACTTGGATTTATTAATTCAAGTGTTGGCAACTTAATCATGTGACCCATTGAGACATAAAAATAAACAATGGTAAATAAGCAAAAAAAGATTAAAATATTATTAGCTTTTTTAGCTTCTTTTTTTATAGCTTTTGGATCATATTCTCCCAAAGAGATGAATCCTGCTTCTTTTACAATTTCATTCATCTCATCAATAGTCATATCATCTTCGTGAAGAATTAATGCCTCAGCCATAACTAGATTAACGGTAGCATCAATAATTCTACTATTTTTTTTTAAATACTTTTCTAAAGTATTAGAACAAGCACTACAACTCATACCACTAATTTTTAAAATTGTCTTTTTCATGTAATCAATCCTCAAAATAATTTTATACCCCTAGAGGGTGTGTGTCAAGCAATAAAAAACAAAGCTTATACTTTGTCTTAAAAAAATAATATATCAAGTTTTTCCATTATATTATCATCAATTAAATCAGCAAGTCTTATTATTCTAATAATTGAACCTACAATTAAATATGTGCTTATTAAACATATTGTTAAACCTAAAACTCCACTAAGTTTTATAATAAACACTTCTAATATAAATACTATTAAACTTATTCCTAATAAATATATATACATACTTGGCTTTCTTTTCATAAATTAACTCCATTTCTTTTATTTATTCTATCACGAAAGACTTCTCAAAACAATAAAAAAAGAACCAAAGGTTCTATTTTAAATTATAAGTTTCTCCTTCAACTGAATCAAAGCTAAATGAATTACTGTCTTCACTTAATAAAGGAGTTTCATCTTTTGTTTCTTCTGCTTCTTCTGTTGCTTCAACAACTTCCTCTTCAGTTTTTTCTACAGATTTTAATGTAGGTAATTCAATTGTATCTTCATCATCATCCATCGCAAACATATTAGCTTCATTTTTTTCAGGTACAAATACTGAACTAAATACTTTTGGATTAGAATCTTCTTTCTTAACTTCGACTTCAGGAATATCTATTTCATCAAACTTCTTTTTGATATTTTCAAGTTCATTTAAATCATTTTCTAAAGCTATTTCATCAAATTTTAACTCTGGTAATTCTTCCATGCTAATTGGTTTACTATCTTCATTATCAGATAATAACGGTTTTTCTTCACTCATAGCTTTTGGCATTGCAATTACTTCTGTTTTATCTTCATCTACTTCAGGTACATTTGGTTCAAATGTAGTAACATGAACATCTTCATTTTCTTTTTGTTCTTCTTTTTTTACTTCTTCAGTTACTTCAACCTTAGTAGCCTCAGCATCCTCTTCTTTGAAACCATCCGTTTCGATTTTTTGTAATCTTTTTGTTTCTTCTAATTTTTGATCTCTTTTTCCAAATAATAAAACTATAACAAAAAGAACTACTAAAACTACTAAAGCAATAGTTAAATATATAGTAAAATTATCATTTTTGTATAGTTCAAGTATGAAATCCATCATAAACTAAACACCTCTTTATTCTTATATTACAATATTATCAAAATATGCCTAAAAAGTAAATCTTTTTCTTTAATTTGTCCCTAAAAAGCTTACTCTAACATAACCATTTCCAACATGGCCAGCTTCAGATTCACCAGTTGGTGCTAGAAACTCTTCTTCTAAGCCATCTACTATATTAGCATCAGTAAGATAATAACTCTTATCTATCTTCCAAGATGCTTCAAAGGTGGCATCTTCTGATGCTTTAGTAGCAAAATAGTCTTCTATAAATAGCCATCTATCTTCTTCCTTATTTCCAACAGATAAAACTAAGTTATAGTCGGTATTTTCATTTAAACTAATTTTAGTTTTATTACTTTCAGTCGTATTTCCTGTTGTAATAAATAATTTATCTCCTTGATTTAAATAAATGTTTCCAACAGCATAATTACCTAATTCACTTTCATCAGCATTTGATGCTCCCCAAGCTTCTATTAAATAATTACCTTCTTGTAATATTTCATACTCTAAAACATTATCTGAATACTCAAAATTTTTTTCTAATATCTCATTTATTAAACTTTCATTACTATCTAACTTATAAGTAGTTGGAGATATTGCTTTAGCTCCAAGACCTACCACAAACGTCTTATCCATTGAATCAGTGACTTCTTCATCTACATATAAATATAAGTCATATGATAGTTCACTGGAAGCATCTAAAACAAGATCATTTATTTTGTAAGCATGATTAATTGAACCACCAACACCGACATCGTACTCATTTTTTTCTTTTTCTGTTAAGGAATCAATTTCATCAGATACCTCAGATAACATTCCTTCAGTTACTACAACTTTTGTATTTGCATAAGTAATTATATAATGAATCTTATCAGCAGTAAGAGTATTTGTATTTAAATTACCTAAATATAAATTTATTTGATAAGCATCAGTACATGTATTTTTTACAGTAAAAGTATATGGTGTTGAAGTTAATGCTCTAGCCCTTGTCATTGGATAAGCATTATTAATATTGATAGAAGTATCATTATCTGTTAATGCCACACGCGCACACAAGGCAAAAGAAACATCAGTATCAGTTTCCCCCACTTCGGCATTAAACAAAAATGCTCTTGTAACCCCTAAAGATAAACATATAACAATTAATACCGCTAAAACGCTTAAGACAACTAACTGAGTTTTTCTATTCATGTTATCACCTATTCTATATCTAATTATACAAGTTAATTATTATTTTTGCAATAAAAAAGAATATCAATTCGATATTCTAAATTATTTAAACCTATTCATTTGTTGCATTACTTGCATTACTTGTTTTTTACTAGGTTTCCTTCCCATACTACTCATCATTGCTTCAATCATCTTTTCATTAATCGGAGGATTTTTTTCTAAAGTTCTTTTCATTAAAAATCTTGCTAATAAAAAACCAATGATTAAACCAATAACTATTCCAATTACTAAATATAAAATTAATTTTCCCATTATTTTTATCTCCTTACATCTTTATTTTACTATAAACGTACTAATTCCTCAAGCCAAAAATAATCTTTGTTTTCAAAATCACAAGCAAATAATTCTGTAATTGGTAAAAACTTTCTGATATTTTTATTAATCATATTAGTCTTTAATAAAATATGGCTATTTTTTACCGTAATAGAAGTATCTTCCTTTCGATATTTGTTTACAACACGATGGTTATCTCCAGTCTTCATATAAAAATCATTCTCTTTATTTTTATCATATATTAATCTATTATATTTAAGCTTATCAATTGGAACAATTAATTGATCAAGCAAATCTTTACCAAAACCAATACTAGCTTTATCTAAAAAATAAATATTTTCTAAAGATTTGTATAAATTATATGGGCTTTCTTTTAAAAGTATCCCCATTTCCCTATTAATTTTAAAAATATAAAAAGTCCTCATTTGTATCACCAGTATCATGATACAACAAAGGACTCATATAATTTGTCAGATAATGTCAATAATGTTATCTTTTTTTAAAGTTTTTGCAATTTTTTCTAAAATAGTAGTTTTATCAAACTTTAAATACTTAGTTACTTCTTCACCACTACCACTCATACCAAAGCGATTTATTCCAAATATATATTCAGGCATACTTGCAAAACGATTCCAAATAATACTTGCTCCCGCTTCAATTACAAATGTTGGAACATCTTTTGGCAATAATTGTTCTTCATATTTAGGATTTTGTTTTAAGAAAAGTTCCATTGATGGCATAGATACAACACGAAGATCAATGCCAGCTTTAAATAAATCTCTAGCAATTTCAGTAGCCATTTCTACTTCACTACCTGTTGCAATAATAACACCATCTAAACGATATTTTTCTTTTCTAATCATATAAGCGCCATATTTAACAAATTTAGCATTTGTATTTATGTTTTTACTTCGCTTTTCTTTACTAAGTACTAAAGCAGTAGCACAATTATTTTTTAAAATATACTCCCAAGAACCAATAACTTCATTTATATCAGCAGGTCTAAATGTAATAAAATTAGGAATAGTTCTAAGCATTGTAAGTTGTTCAATTGGTTCATGGGTTGGACCATCTTTACCAACATATATAGAATCATGAGTAAAAATATAAGTTACTGGTAAATTCATCATCGCAGATAATCTAATCGCTGGTTTTTGATAATCACTAAATGTTAAAAAAGAAGAACCAAACACTTTTAAATTAGATAAAGCCATACCATTTAAAATAGCTCCCATAGCATGTTCTCTTACCCCAAAATAAATATTCTTTCCTAAAGGGTTTTTATCGCTTTGAATAGTAGATTTATCTAAATTAGTTTTACATGATGAAGACAAATCAGCTGAACCTCCTAAAAAGAAAGGACTTTTAGGAGATATAAAGTTCATTATTTTATGATTACTTACACGAATTTCTTCACTATATTCATCACTTATCTTAAACTTAGTATCATCAAAATCAATAATAAAGGCATTTCTTTCAAGAAGATTAATTAAAGAAATCAATCCTGTTTTCTCACTTTGTTTTATTTCGTTATATTCTTCTTGCCATGCTAAATATTTTTTTCCAACACGACTATTTATAGCATTTTGCACATAATTTAATATCTCTTCACTTATATTAAAGGCTCCATTTGTAATTTTTAAGTTATTTTTAATATTACTTAAGTCTTCTTTTGCTAGAGGCTTTCCATGAACGCTATTAGTACCTTCTAAAGAAGAACCTTCTCCAATTATAGTATGGCAAACAACTATTGAAGGCTTATCGCTTTTCTTAGCTTTTTTTATTGCTTTTGAAACAGCTAAATAATCTCCGCCATCATCAACATGAATAACATTAAAACCTAAAGCATTAAAACGATCATCAATATCTTCGTTAAATGTTATATCTGTTTTACTATCTAAACTTACTTCATTAGCATCATAAAGTAATATTAATTTATTTAGTTTTTGACTACTTGCAAACGATAATGCTTCATAGCTTACACCTTCCATTAAATCACCATCGCTGCAAAGACAATAAGTATAATAATCTATTAAATTAGAATCATTATCTTCGGCTTTAACAATAGAACGCAAATATCTTTCTGCCAAAGCCATACCAACTGCCATACCAATACCTTGACCAAGAGGACCAGTTGTAGCATCAACGCCAGGAGTTACTCTATATTCAGGGTGTCCAGGAGTAAGGGAATTAAGTTCACGAAAATGCTTTAATTCTTCTATATCAATATTATACCCCATATGGAAAATTGTTGAATATAATAACGCTGAACCATGACCTGCAGACATAACAAATCGATCACGATTAATCCAATTATGATTACTTGGAACAACATTTAAATGATCTTTATATAAAGCATACATAATTGGAGCAGCTCCTAAAACGATACCAGGATGGCCACTTCCGGCTTTATCAATCATATCTAGCGCTAAAACTTTAATACTATTAATCGCAGCATTATCTAATTTACCCATAAAATCACTCCCTATGATAAATCAATAATATCATAAAAGCAAAAAAATATCTACCACGATTTGGTAATATTATTTGACATAATCATATACTTATTATATAATATTCTCGCAAGTTATTTAGGCAGCGCCTTAAGTTAATATGCAATGTGTTTAAACCAAATGGAATAAAGTATCTAGGACTGCCCTAGAAAAATTAATTTAAACTCCCTGCATTATTAACTAGGCAGATAAATACTCTTTGCAAATATATTGAAAGGAGATTTTTTTATGGCAAGATATACTGGACCAGCTTATAAGAAATCTAGAAGACTTGGATTTTCAACTTTAGAAAATGGCAAGGAACTAGCTAAAAGACCTTATGCACCTGGACAACATGGACAAGATCGTCGTCGTAAGTTAAGTGAATATGGAATCCAAATGCAAGAAAAGCAAAAAGTAAGAATTCTATATGGACTTAATGAAAAACAATTTAGAAAAGTATTCGATCGTGCTTCTAAGATGAAAGGTATCGCTGGGGAAAACTTACTTGTTTTACTAGAATCAAGACTTGATAACATGGTTTATCGTCTTGGAATGGCTAGAACAAGAAGAAGTGCTCGTCAAATTGTAAATCATGGACATATCTTAGTAAATGGTAAAAAGGTTGATATTCCTTCTTACACTACTAAAGTTGGTGACATAATTTCTGTTAAAGAAAATTCAATGAACCATCCAGCTATCCTTGATGCAATTGAACAAAAGAGAACTGTTCCTGCATACTTAGAAATGGATGCTAAAAAGTTAACTGGTAAATTTGTAAGAATTCCTGAAAGAAGTGAACTTAACTCAGAAGTTAATGAACAATTAATCGTCGAATTCTACAACAGATAATAAGGCATTTTAAAACCGAGATTATATTCTCGGTTTTTTATTTTGCATCATCCTCTTTTGGTAAATAAACACTAATAGCAACATTATCTAAATTTATTTTGCTAATAAGTTTTTCTAAATCAGCTTTTGTTTGTGATTCTAACATTTCTTTGTAATTAGTTTGAATTCCACCATAATTTAATATTTCATCTTGAATCTTCATATTAACACTTTCTACATCTTCATAATCGAGTATTAAAGTGGCAACTGCTGCATTTCTTTTTCTTTTGATATCATTTTCATTAATATCCAAATTTTTAAATTTTTCTTTAATTCTATTTATCACTTCATCTTTATAATTAGTAGTAGCAGTAATACCAATAACAAAATAATCTCCATAGAAATCAGTAGTATAATACATTCCTGTTATTAACTCATGCTCTAAAAGTTCATCTTTAAAATCACTTGTAGCACCAAAGTTAATATTTAAAAGTAAATTAGTAAGAACTTTTAATTCAATTAACTCTTGATCTTTTCCTTTTATTTTATCAATTGGTAGTTTTATATGAAAATTTAGTCTTGGATAAGTAATATTTAATCTTTCTTCCGTATAATTACTTACTACTTGTTTTGGTTCTTTTTCCTCAATTATTTCTGCTGCTACATATTTTGGAAAATCTTTTTTAGCAAGATTATCTTCTACAACTTGTACCATTTCATAAGGATTAAAATTACCAGTAATACATAAAAACATATTTTTAGGATGATAAAAAGTATTATAAACAAGTTCAATATCTTCTAAATTTATCTTATTTACATCTTCAGGAGTACCAGTAATTAAATTACGATATTTAGCTTTTTCAAAAATATGTTCTAGACTATGGTAAAAGCATCTCATATAAGGATCATCTTC
>CAZSXH010000009.1:0-18790 GCA_964611015.1 uncultured Muribaculaceae bacterium | reverse complement strand
CGGGTTTTGGAATTATATTATATGTATTATTAAGTAGTATTAAAATTTTATTTCTTTTTTATAGTTTGTTCATATCATACCCTTAAATACTTTGTGTTAAATGATTTTATTTCTAACACGCTTATTGCTAAAGATACCAAAGCCCCTTTCAATTTATTTTATAGTTTGTTATAATACCCATGGAAGTGATTCTTATGATGTTACCTGATTATAATAAAGCTAAAAATAGAGAAAAAGTGGATATTAAGTATGTTGATACTAAAGGCAGTTATGACAAGGTATATGAAGGAAAAAAATTCTTTTTAAGAACTTATGGATGTCAAATGAATGTTCATGATAGTGAGCAAATAAGAAAATATATGATTATGCTTGGGTCAGTAGAGACTGATACTTTAGAAGATAGTGATGTTGTAGTTTTAAACACTTGTGCAATTCGTGAAAATGCACACGACAAAGTTGTTGGCTATTTAGGAAGATGTAAACATCTAAAGAAAGAGAATCCTAATTTAATAATAGTTTTGGCAGGTTGTATGGCCGGCCAAGAAGATGTTGTTAAAGACTTACAAGAAAATCATAAATATATTGATATTATTGTAGGTCCTAATAATTTATATGAACTTCCTAAATTACTTATAGAAAAAAGTGATAAACAAAATATTGAAGTAGAATCAAATAGTGATGTTGTTCCTGAAAATATTGATTATGAACGTGATTCTAAAATTTGTGCTTGGGTTAATATCATGTTTGGTTGTGATAAATTTTGTACTTATTGTATAGTGCCTTTTACAAGAGGAAGAGAAAGAAGCCGTAAGATAGAGGAAATTTTAAAGGAATGTGAATGCTTAGTAAAAGCAGGGTATCAAGAGATTACACTACTTGGTCAAAATGTTAATGCATATGGTAATGATTTGAATCTTGGTTATGACTTTGCAGATCTTCTTGAAAAAGTTGCACTTTTAGGTATTCCTCGTCTTCGCTTTGTTACTTCACATCCGTGGAATTTTACGGATAAGATGGTTGATGTTATAGCAAAATATCCTAATATTATGCCTTATATTCATTTGCCAATTCAATCTGGTAGTGATGATATTCTAAAGAAAATGAATCGTAAATATACTATAGAAGAATATAAAAGATTATTTGATAGTATAAAGGCAAAAATAAAAAATGTTAGTGTTACTACAGATATCATTGTTGGTTTTCCTAATGAAACGGAAGAAGATTTCCAAAAAACACTTGATATTGTCAATTATTGTAAGTTTGATGGGGCATATACTTTTATTTTTTCTCCACGTGTTGGAACCGTAGCTGCTAAAATGAAAGATGAAACTCCATCAGATATAAAAGAAGAAAGATTGCAAAGATTAAATGAATTAGTTAATAAATACTCACTAGAAAATAATCAAAAACTAATAGACCAAGAAGTAGAGGTACTAATACTTGGGCCAAGTGAAAAAGATAGTAGCAAAGTATATGGTTATACTGATACGATGAAACTAGTGAATGTAGAAGGCAGTAAAGATATCATCGGAAAAATAGTTAAAGTAAAAATCACTGATGCTAAAAGCTTTAGCTTAGATGGAAAAGTAGTAATACCAATAAATAATTAAAAGACCAAACTTTACGTTTGATCTTTTTTTGCTTTTAATATTTTATTAAATCTTATAATAGT
Source organism: uncultured Muribaculaceae bacterium (assembly GCA_964611015.1). Lineage (GTDB taxonomy): Bacteria > Bacillota_I > Bacilli_A > RF39 > UBA660 > Onthocola_B. The sequence goes on along the minus strand of CAZSXH010000009.1, from coordinate 17,118 downwards.
AGCTATTAGCATAAATATGCCAACACCTAAAAGTAATATTCCAAACCATAAATTATCTTTTAAAGATGTTAATCCAACAACTATTAATAGCAGGATAATCGCTGCAAAAAATAGAATTAATAAGCCTGCGATAGGATATCTAATCCATTTGCTAATCTTTTTGTTGCCACTAATATCTAAGCTTCCTTCTAAGATTAATTCAAGAATTATTTCAATTATTGTTTCCATCTTTTGTTCTTGTTCTATTGTATCCTTTTTCTTTAGCAACAATAGTACCTATTTTTTCTCCTAGAATAGCCTTTACGATATTTTCAGGATCATCTAGATTAAGAACCATGATAGGAATGTTATTATCACTACATAAAGTGATTGCCGTTAAATCCATTACATGTAATTTTTTACTTAAAACTTCATCATATGTAGTTTCATCAAGCAATTCTGCTGTTTCATCTTTTTTAGGATCAGCTGTATAAACACCATCAACATTTGTTGCTTTTATGATAACGTCAGCTCCAATTTCTGCAGCTCTTAGGGCAGCAGCTGTGTCTGTAGAAAAGTATGGACTTCCTGTACCACAACCAAATATAACAATTTTCTTTTCTTCTAAATATCTATTTGCAACATTTCTTACATATGGTTCAGCAATTGGTGTCATTTTTATTGCAGTTTCAACTTCTGCAGGATATCCAAGCTGTCTTAAAGCATCTTGGACAGCTAGAGCATTCATTGTAGTTGCAAGCATACCAATTTGGTCAGCTGTAACTTTATCCATGTATTCATTTGATCTACCACGCCAGAAGTTTCCTCCTCCTACAACGATAGCTATTTCAACACCAGTTTCAGCAGCCTTTTTAATTTCTTTACATATTCTTAGAACTTCATCAAAGTCGATACCTGATTCCTTTTTCCCAGCTAGGGCTTCGCCACTCAATTTTAGTAATACGCGATTGTATTGTTTTTCCATAAATCCTCCATAAACTTATCTGTATTTATTATATCACTATTTAAAAAAACAAGAAATGCTTTTTACATAACTTGTCTTTAATGATGATGGTGATGATGTACTGATTTTGTGCTTTTTATAATACATTCTAATTCATTACAATTTTCATCTTTTCCTTCAATTTCAATAGTTACATGATTAATGCCATGTTCCATTAATTCTTCTCTAATTTCTTTTTTTAGATTTATGATGTTTTTAGCGCTTGTTTTTACATGCATAGTAGCATAATTGTTAATACCATCTAAACTCCATAAATGAATATGATGAATTTCGCTAATACCTTTAATATGCTCTAAATGCTCTTTAATTTTATTAATCGATAATCCTTTAGGGGTCTTTTCTAAGAATAAATCTAATATTTCTTTGAAGTTTTTAAATGTAGAAATAAGAATAAATAGGGCAACTCCAATTGACATAAGAGAGTCAATTAATGAAATATCAGTAAATTTCATAAGAATTGATCCAATCAAAACAACAACCCATCCTAACACATCTTCAAGCATATGTAAATTTACAGACTTTTGATTAATGGAATCACCATCTTTTGTAAAATAGGCAGCTAGGAAGTTAATAATCACTCCAAAGACAGCGAATATAATCATACCATTATAATTTACTTCTACCGGATTAAGCATTCTTATAATACTATTATAAATTACAAGTATAGATCCTACAGTCAAAATAGTAGTAGTTATAAATGCTCCAAGAATAGAATACCTAGCATAGCCAAAAGTATAATTGTTATTAGGCTTCTTCTTTGACTTTTTTTCTAAAAAATATGATATCCCAATGCTTGATGCATCACCTAAATCATGAATGGCATCTGATATAATTGCGACACTATTAGTTAGTATTCCTCCAATTATTTCAAATATAGAAAATGATATGTTTAATAAAAAAGCTATTAAAATATTTTTCTCTGTTTTCATAATTCCTCCTTAATTCCTTTTGTTTTCTTTCCGTTTAAAGATAGTTTATAGCTTTCATCAATTAATTTGCAAATCTCATGTGTTTTAATTGATCCATCGAGTTTAACTGTAAGCCAATGCTTTTTATTCATGTGATATCCCAAAAAGTACTTTTCATTATCAACTATTTGTTGTAACTTATCTGGCTCTATCATTAAATCGATTATTTCAACACGGCCTTCTTCTTTAATACCTAATTTAGTCTTTTCAATATTCATTATAAGAAGATACCATTTATTATTCATTTTGTTTCTTAGTATGGCTGCATCTGGAGTGCTTTCCCAAAGAAATTCTAATTCATCATTATACTTTTCTTTTGCATATTTTATGATTTCTTCAGCCTCATTACTTTTAAAAACAGTTCTTTTAAAACACTTTTTAGCAATTTCTAATAAGACTTCTTCAACTTCTTCTTTTATTGCTCCAACAAATGATCCAACAGCCTCTGTTACATAAAAAGGTATATACAGATCATTTGTATTTAAATCTATAACATCAATAAAAACTTCGTTATTAATAACTTTAATAATCAAATTAAAACTATTATGATGAATCTTTTTTTCAAAGTAAAAAGTATTATCTTTTTTTAAAAAACCATATTCTAATAATTTATCATTTTCGCAAGTTAAATATTTAAAAACAGTTTCTTCTTTCATGATTATCTTCCTTTTTATATATTTATTATACAATGTAAATTAAATAATTTAAAATAATTTATTGCTGTGCTATAATTTTAAGGTGGAGTGAGAAAAATGAAAAAAATAAAAGATAAGAAATTCTTTTGCTTTTATATGTTTATGGTAATCATTGGAATTGCTAGTATTATTTTTTCATATAATAATCATTTTTTGTATAAAGAAACTATTGCAAAAGTAATATCAAGTAAAGAAGAATTAATAAATACAGAAGAAGTAGGATATGGATATACTGATGAGACATATTTACAAACTATAACTGCTAAAATTATAAATGGCGAAGACAGTGGTAAAGTTATTACTATAAATAATGAATATTATAAAGGAGAGACATATACTCAAAAATATAATATTGATGATGAATTATTTATCAGTGTTAATAAAGATAATAATAGTATTAAAGATGTTTTTATAGAAGGCTATAAGAGAGATAAATATATTGTAATATTAGTAGTATCATTTATTTTAATAATAACTCTTGTAGGAAAGATAAAAGGATTATTATCCGTAGTTAGTGTTGGATTAAATATTGTTATTTTTAATGTAATCATATCAATTCATATGAAAGGATTTTCTCTTCCGTTGCTTTCTTTTTTGGGAGCAATAATATTTAGTGGTATTTGTCTTACTCTAGTATCGGGTATAAACAAAAAAACTGGGGCAGCAATAGTAAGCAGTATTTTAGGTATTACTATTACCACTCTTTTAACCTTAATTGTAATTTATTTTACAAATTATAGTGGAATTCGCTTTGAACAAATGGAATTATTAACAGGATCTTATAAAGATATCTTTTTATCAGAACTAATACTTGGTGGGCTGGGAGCAATTATGGATATTGGCATAAGCATATCTTCTTCTTTAAATGAATTAGTAGAAAAAGATAAAAACATAACTAGTAAGGCTTTGATAAAATCAGGATTTGCTATTGGCAAAGATATAATGAGCACAATGATTAATGTTCTATTTTTTACCTATATTTGTACATCTATTCCTAATTTAGTAATATTTTTTCGTAATGGTTTAGAACTTCATTATTTAATTAATGATTTTATAAGCCTAGAACTTACCAGGGCTTTAATCGGTGCCATTGGTATTACCATAACCATTCCAATATCAATCTATATTAGTACATATTTATATAAAAGGAGGAATAATAAATGATTAAGGCTCTTTCTATAATACTATTTATCCTTCTTATATTTATCGGTGGAAGTAGAGGAATAAAAACTTTTATTACAATTTACATTAATCTGGCTTTAATTTTTATTTTAGTGATAATTACTGGTTGGGGATTTAATCCTACAATTCCTACGTTTATAATTTGCTTATTTATAAGCTGTATAATTTTATTTTTCTTAAATGGCTATAATCATAAAACAAAAGCATCATTTGTATCTGTTAGTATTTTATTAATAGTTTTTTATATTATTACCTGTGTTTTTGGTAGTCTTATATACATTCAAGGATATACAGAAGAAACTATTGATGCTCTTGGGTTAGTAGTTAGTTATAATACTGGTGTTAATATGTTTAATCTTTCAAATGCTATAATCATGATTGGGCTTATTGGTAATATTGTTGATACATCTATTGCTATATCATCAGCACTATACGAAGTTTATATCAATAATCCCCATTTAACTAAAAAAGAATTATTCTTATCGGGAATGAATGTTGGTAAAGATATTTTAGGGACAACTACTAATACTTTATTCTTTGCTTATCTCGGAGGCTTTTTAACTTTGTTTATATTTTTTAAAGGTATGAGTTTTGGCTCTATTATAAATTCTAAAATATTTGCTATTGAGTTTACTAGAATTATGCTTAGTGGTATAGCTTCATTTTTAATCATTCCTCTAACAGCATTTATTACGTCATTCTTAATTAAAAACAAAAAAGAGCGTTAACTCTTTTTTTCATTTTTAAATAAAATGGCTATTGCTATAATCAAAAGAATTATTGAAATAGCTAGATTGTAAATATTATTGCCTTCAGAGTTGATTTTTGTTACTTTTTCGACAAAAGGATTAGTTGTACTAGTTAATAATGCTATTAGAAAAATATTAATTGCTACTTTATATTTAACTTTTATATTTGTAAATGTTGCAATAATTATTCCTGACCATAATATTAAGAAAACATAGCTTGCAATAATAAGTGCGTCCTTTAAAATATTTTCTTCAATAACTATATTAATTATGATTAATAACAAATAGATTAAAATAGTTACAATTAAAGCAATCTTTGAAAACTTATATCTATTGTTCTCAATATACTTTGGCAATGATGTAATCGAATATGATATTCCGATAGAAACTAATACGATTAAAAACCAAGATAAGGTATGATCAATTACAAGATTGCAAATAAAACAGGTGATTAATGCAATTATATAACCTATATTGATAAACATAAGACTATATTTTTTTAGATTATAATACATTTCTAATTCTTTCTTTTCTTTGTTTCTTGTTAAGTCATCACATGCTGTAAAAAGCTCATGCTCTGATATTCCTAATTCTTTACATAAATCCATTATAATAGAAATATCTGGATAGGTAATTCCTCTTTCCCATTTGCTAACAGTTGTAGGAATAACATATAACTTTTTAGCTAATTCTTCTTGAGTTAATCCTTTTTTAATTCTTTTATCAGCAATATATTTGCCGAAACTTTTTTTGTCTTCCATTTAATTCTTCCTTTCAAGACAATCATAAAATTAATTCAAAAATTATTCAATGGCTTGTTAAGCTACTAATCTTCTATATCGACATCAACATATTCTTTTTTGTAGTGAATTAAATTGTAACATAATCTTCCAAGAGAGTAGAATACTGAGAATATAATACCAATCCATATTTCTTCAGCCTTACATAAATATAACAAAATAACTGTAAGAACTATAGGTCCAAAAAAATCTAGTATATATTCAAATAAGTGATTTTGAATGTGCTTTTTAAACATATAATTTTTCTTTTCTTTTTGATTAAACTTAGCCATAACATATCATTTCCTTTCTATGGTAACCAAAATATCATATCTAATATTGTAAATAATATTGTATCTTTAAAAATCTTGCTTGTTTTACACAGCTTAATAATACTACCTAACATTAAATAAACTGATGCAAGGCAAATAATAAAGCCAATAAAACCATCAGGATATTCAAATATAAAAACTTGAAGAATCATTGTAAGTAATCCTATAAAAAATAGTACAATATAAAGCATAATTTTCTTTGTTAAATCATCATCCATCATATAATCTACTTTTTTTTCTTGCTAAAATAACTTGATGATATGCATAAAAAACATGATCCTAAACATAAATGGGTAACTGCCATTCCGCTGTCATCTTCACCAAAAAATTCTATAAAGGCACTTATGTAATAACATATAGCTGCAACTAAAAAGCATATTCTTGAAAATTTTTCCTTATTCTTTTTCATTTAAAACATCCCTTTCAAAAAAATCTTGTATATATTTATTATAAAATAAAAACTAGATGATGTCATCTAGTTTAAATTACAAATTGGTAGCGACGGTGTGATTCGAACACACGACCTGCCGGGTATGAACCGGATGCTCTAGCCAGCTGAGCTACATCGCCATGACTACTAAATAATATCAAAAAAATTTTGATTTTGCAAGTAATTTCAATTATTCTTTTTTAAAGAGCGAATTTATAATAATTTCTTGCGATAAACTTTTAATTATGTTATCCTTTTATTAGGAGTGATAAAATGGAAAAGGTTAATAATAAAATATATATAGCAATCACAATTTTAGGAGCATTGTTAATAGCAGTAACATGTGGATATTTTATATTTCAAAACAATAATAAGGAAACAGATGCTTTAAAATTTAAAGAAGAATATGAATCTTACAACGGAAAAGTAAATGAAAATAATAATAAAAATTATTTAGAAGTAAATATAGATAAGAAAAATCCAATAATATACAAAACAGCAGAAGAAGTAGTTGATTTATTAAAAACTGAAAATGGTGTATTTTATTTTGGATGGTCAACTTGTCCTTGGTGCAGAAATGCTATTGAACCATTACTTGAAGCTGCTAAAGAAGAAAATATAGAAAAAATATACTATGTTGATATATTAAATATAAGAGATACTTACAAAGTTGTTGATAAAAAAGCAGAGTTAGAAGTAAAGGGAACAGATGCATATTATAAAATTTTAGATTTCTTTAATGATAAACTAAGTAAATATACAATTAGTGTTGATGATAAGAAATATGATACTGGAGTAACAAGATTATATGCACCAACGGTAATTGTTGTTAAAAATGGCCAAATAGTTGCTATGCATGAAGGAACTTTAGAAGAACAAAAAGATCCATATGTAGGGCTTACTAGTGAACAAAAATCAGAATTAAAGAATATTTTTAAAGATATGATTAAAAAATTAAATAGTCCAGATTTTTGTACATCTGATACAGCTTGCTAAAACATGAGTCTAAGACTCATGTTTTTCTTGTTAAGAAAAGGGAAATATAGTATAATCAATATAGAATGAAATGGGATGATCATAGTGGCAAAAAAGCAAAAAGTTGTTATTGTAAATGAAGAATTAACACCAACTGTTTTGGCTACTCTAAAAGATAAAAAGAAAACTAATATCTTTGGTATTATATGGTTATTTATCATATTTTCAATTTTTATCGCTGGAGTATATTTTTTACCAGAGCTTTCTCTTTATGTAAACAGTTATTTAAATCCAGAACCAGTATCTTCAACATCTACTAAGCCTGTTGTTAATAAAGGTGAAGAAGAAGGGGAAAAAACTGAAGTAAAAGAATATAACATTGCAGATAATCCTGAAATTGTTGAAGAAAAGTTTATTGTTAATAATATAAGACTTGAAAACAAAAAGATATTATTAAATATTAAAAATACTGATAAAGATATTTTAGAGCTTTCTAATATGAATTATTTTATTAACTTATTTGATGGAAATAAGAAGCTTGTTCAAAGAATAAAGCTTAAATGGGAAATGATTAATCCAGAAGAGTCAATACAATTAAGTTATGATTTAAAGAACAGTAACGTTTCTTCTATATCAATTATGGTTATTAAACAAGAGGAGTATCCAAGTTATACAGCTACTCAAGATGAATACAAAAATTCTACACTTGCTTGTAAAAAAGATTTTGAAACAATTAACTATATGCTTTCTAACAATAAGTTAACTAGTATTCAAGATGTTTTTGAGATTCCATCTACAGATATTAATTATGCGGCATATTACAATAACTATCAATTGCTTGCAAATAATTATAATAATATTGCTGGTGTTTCTTCTATAGTTAACCTTGAAAGTGATAAATTTACTTTTACTACTACAATTAATTTAAATACATTTAAAGGTGGAACATTAAACAATAATAGCTTTGTTTATGCAAAGGATACTGATGCTAAAATAATGAAATTTGAAATGGAGGCAAGTGGTTATACTTGCAATTAGGGGGACTTTATGAAATTATGTATAAATGATTTTGAAGGACCACTTGATTTATTATTACATTTAGTTAGAACAGCTAAAATGGATATTTATGAAATAGATACCAAATACATAATTGATGAGTATTTAAAATTTATTGAAACTATACCTAAAGGTGATTTAGATGAAGCTAGTGAATATCTTGTTATGGCAGCAGAACTGATTCATCTAAAAAGTAGACTTTTATTAAACTTAGATAGTGATGAAGATAATAATGATAGTGAGTTTACAATTAACAGTGAAGAAGATTTAAAAAATAAATTATTAGAATATGAAAGATATCAATCTGTTACTAATGTATTTAAAGAATTAGAAGAAAAAAGAAGTGAGTTTTTTACTAAAATACCAGAAAATTTAAAAGACTATAGCGATAAAGAAAAAGTCTTAGAAGGAAATATGGATGTAGATCTTTTAAAAGAAGCATTATTGGAACTTCAAAAAAGAATGACTTATCAAAAACCACTTAATACAAGAATAACAAGAAAAGAAATTAATGTTGAAGATCGAAAGGTATATATTAGGGATTTTTTAATAGTAAGAAAAAAAGCAAAATTTACTGAGCTGTTTGAAGATTATAGTAAAGAGATGATCGTAGCAACATTTCTATCAATTTTAGATATGTGTAAAAATAAAGAAATAGTTTTAAAGCAAAAGAGTAATTTTGCAGAAATTTATATTGAAAGGGTGGAAGCATGAATAAGCTTGCAATTATGGAAGGCCTTTTATTTGTTGTAGGGGATGAAGGTATAACTCTAGATAGCATAAGTGAGATTATGGAAATAGACAAAAATGAAGCTCAAGAGCTATTAAAGACTCTAAGAGAAGAATACAATAAAGATGACAGAGGTCTTAGAATAAGTTTTATTGGAGAAGCTTTTAAGCTTACTACTAAACAAGAACATAAAGAATACTATCAAAAACTAATTACAACAAGAGGATCTAACACCTTATCCCAAGCTGCTTTAGAAACACTTGCAATTATTGCTTATAATCAACCAATTACGAGAATTGAAGTTGATGAATTAAGAGGTATAGCTAGTATTAATATGATTAGAAAATTAATGGCTAAAGATTTAATAAAGGTAAGTGGTAAAAGCAGTTTGCCAGGAAGACCAAACTTATATCGTACGACAAGTGAATTCTTAGATTATTTTGGTTTAGCAACAATTAGTGATTTACCAGAACTACCAATTAATAATTCTAGTGATGATGAACAAGAATTATTTACATCAATTTATAAAGAAGAAGTAGAAACTAATAATTAGAATATTTTTATAAATTAATATCATATTATTATTATGGTGATGATATGACTTTAAGAAAAATAAAAATAATTAATATTATACTTCTTTTTCTTTTGTCTTTTTTATGCCATTTTGTTTATAATTGGTTTCCAAACGTTGTAACTGCTATCTTTTTTCCTGTTAATGAAAGCATTTGGGAACATATGAAGATTATTTATGGGTTATTTATCTTTGTTTCATTAATTCAAATTATATTGTGTAAAAAGTTTAATATTAAAATAAATAATGTTTATATTGAAATGATAGTAAAAGCTATTCTTGGAGTGGTATTTTACTTAGCTATATTTGTTCCGGTTTATCTTTTAATCGGAGAAAATATGATCTTTTCTATTGGGCTTATGTTAGTTACTTATATTATAATGGAAGTGCTTGGCTCTAAAATACTAAAGAGTGATGAATTAAATATTAATATCCTACCAATGATTTTAGTTATCTTGGGATTTATATTATTTGGTATTTTAACATTTTATCCTCGTCATAATTTTTTGTTCTTTGATGAAACTAAATTAGGATATGGAATATTAAACAAATAAGTTGTTCTAACACTTGAAGCGCTAAAAACTTTATGTTAAAATTAGTAAGTAAGCGCCTAAGTGGTGGAATGGTAGACACGCTGGACTCAAAATCCAGTGGTAGAAATATCGTGTGGGTTCAAGTCCCACCTTAGGCACCATTTTAAATGATTTAAAGTAGTAAATAAAATGACAACTAATCAATAAAAAAAGTTTAGTTGTTTTTTATTGCTCTTTTTTTGTTAAAATAAAAATAGAATAAAAATTATAAATTTTTGCAAGGATTTATCCTTCTTAATTGTATTAAGGGTGAAAGGGGTTAAAAAACGATGAAATATACGGACCTAGAAATAAAAGAAATGTATGAGAGGAATATTAGCAGGTTATATAAAATAGCCTATGTCTTTTTCAAAAAAGATCAAGGAAAAATAGAAGATGCTATTCAAGATGTTTTTCTAAAAGTTATTGATAAGAATATTAGATTTGAGAGTTTAGAACATGAAAAAGCTTGGTTTATTGTAAGCCTTAAGAATGTTTGTAAAAATGTTTTGAAAAGCAAATGGAATGATGAGACAGAATTAGATATAGAAATTGAAAGTAAAGAAACAGAAGACAATATTATTGAGAAAGTCATGAATTTGCCTGAAAAATATAAACTTCCTATTTATTTGTTTTATTACGAAGGATATAGTTGTGTTGAAATAGCAAAGATGTTAAATACACCAGAAAATACAATATATTCCTATATGAATCGTGGAAGAAATCTTTTAAAGTTAGAAATTGAGGAGGATTTAAAATGAAAAGAGAAGATTTAAAAAATGAATTTGATAATATTGAAATTAGTGAAATGGAAAAATTAAAAATTTACAATAATATCATGAATAATCGAAAAAAGAAAAGAAAATGGCTAGTGCCTATGTTAAGTGTTGGAGCAGTAGCTACCGCATCATTAGTTGCATTTATGATTATGAATCCATTAGGTGATGTCTCACCAAAAGGATCAGTAGGTACAATGGCTTTAGAAAATGAGTATAAAAAAGAAGTTATTGTAAACGTTAAGAAGTATTTGAATGCCAATGAAATTAAGGTTGAAGAATTAGAAGATGGCGAAGAAAAGAAAATTGATAGTAAAGAAATAATTAATGATGATAAGTATGCTGTTTGTAAAGGAAATGTTATTATAAAAAAATATAATGGAGATTTAACATATTCAACAGATATTACTTGTGGAGACTATGATCGAACAGATGCAATGGAATTTAGAATTTTTGATGGATTAGTACGAAATGTCTTTGAAGTAGGGGAAGAACTTGCTATAACAAGCAAAATAAACATTAGTGAAGATGGCAATAATGCTGATAATAATGTTATGTTATTTGATGAATCATCAGAAATAAAATGGACTTATACTATTTCTAGTATGACAGATATAGTATCTGCAATAGATGTTATTGGTATAAACAGAATTGATAATAAATATTATATCCTTTATAAGGAAAGTGAATATTTAGGTAAAACTGAGACTGGATCTTATGCTTACATAGAACATGATGGAATGATGATTTTAGATGAATCAGGAAAATTAATTGATCAATATTATTTCGAAGATTATAAAATTAGTGATTTTATCGGCGCAACAAAAGATACTGCTTACTATACAGCATCAATTTATGTTAAAGAAACTACTTCATATAGTTATGTAATTGTTAAGGCAACAGAAAAAGGTTATGATGTAATAGAATATGAAGCATGGTCTGAAGATGAAGAACTTGGAAGAACTACAAATCATGAAATAACTACTTATAGTAATGGCTATTTCTATGGCTTTGATAGAACAAAAGATGATGAAGATTACTATAGTGCCAAAACAGTATTTAAAATGAATGAAAAAGGTGAATTTGTTTGGCAAAAAGATGTTAATTTAGATAAAGAAACTAAAGAAGGGTATGACATAATATCGTTATATGTTAATAATGATAGAATCTACGTTTCTTACGAAAATGAAATGTTATTAGTTTATGATTTAGATTTTAATCTTATTAATAATGTAGCGCTACCAGAAATGGCTTCATCAACACCAGTTTTTACAAATTTAAGATTTGAAAATAAGAATCTTGTGCTTGAATTCCAAGATTCTGAAAAAACAACAAATTATAGTTTTATAACAACTGATGAAAATTTAAAAGTTATAGATAAAAAAGAAATAAATGAAGAAAATATAGATGCAAACTTTGCGTGGTCTTCATTAATCTATAAAAGATTAAAAAATAATAACATAAACATGGTTTATGCTGTTGATAAAGACTTAAATAGCGAAAATTCAATATTAATGGTATTTTATAAATAGTATTAACTAAATGTCAAAGCATAGTTTAATTCTATGCTTTTTTCATTGTAATTGTTTTTGGCGTTTGATAAAATTAAAGAGGATGGTGATGTTGATGACAAAAAAAAGAGAAGATTATTTATCTTGGGATGAATACTTTATGGGGCTTGCTAAACTTTCTGCTAAAAGAAGTAAAGATCCTTCAACTCAAGTTGGAGCTTGTATAGTAAGTAGTGATAATCGTATTTTATCAATTGGCTATAATGGTGCTCCGAATGGTTTTAATGATGATCATTTCCCTTGGGATAGAGTTGGAGATCCAAAAGAAACTAAATATTTTTATGTTTGTCATGCAGAATTAAATGCAATTTTAAATTTTAGAGGAAATAGAAAAGACTTTGAAGGAGCTAAATTATATGTAGATTTATTTCCTTGTAATGAATGTGCTAAAGCTATTATTCAATCAGGTATAAGAGAAGTAATATATTTAAGCGATAAATATAAAGATCAAGATAATGTAATTGTATCAAAAAGATTGTTTGATGAATGCGGTGTTAAATATCATCAATTAGTGTTATCTGAAAGTAAAATTATTGAAATTGATTTAGCGATAAAGGATGCGAAATAATGGATATTATAGAAATATTAAAAAATAAAAATGGATTTATTGCTGCTCTTGATCAAAGCGGAGGAAGTAGTAAAAAAACGCTTGGTAATTATGGTATTTTAGAAAGTGATATAACTAGTGAAGATGTAATGTTTGATTATATTCATGAAATGCGTAAAAGAGTTATTACTAATAAATACTTTGATGATCGTATTCTTGGAGTAATTCTTTTTAAAAATACAATGGAAAGAAAAATTGATGATAGATATACGGCAGATTATTTAAAAGAAGAAAAAGGTATATTATCATTTTTGAAAATTGATTTAGGTTTAGCTGAGGAATGTGATGGCGTTCAAAAACTAAAGGATATTCCAAATTTAGAGGAGATTTTAAATAATGCTAAAAAGCATGGGATAGTTGGTACTAAAATGCGTTCTGTTATAAAAGAATATAATGAATATGGTATTAAAAAGGTAGTTGAACAACAATTTGAATTAGCTAAAACTATAATAAAAGCTGGTCTTATTCCGATCATTGAGCCAGAAGTAGATATTAATAGTAAGGATAAAAAACAAATTGAAACTTTCTTACGTAATGAAATATCACATCATTTAGAAAAAATGAATAAAGATGATTATTTAATCTTTAAATTTACTTTACCAGAAGTATCAAACTATTATAATGATTTATTAAAATACAAAAATGTTATTAGAATTGTCGCTTTATCTGGTGGATATACAAGAGAAGTTGCTTGTGAAAAATTAAAAGAAAATAATAAAATGATTGCAAGTTTTTCTAGAGCATTGCTTGAAGGTTTAAATAAAAGTCAAACAGATGAAGAGTTTTCAAATATTCTTAATAATACAATTGAAGAAATATATCAAGCATCAATAAATTAGCTTAAATTAATTTAAGCTTTTTTTATTTCTAAAAATGTGATAGAATAACAATTAATTTTGAAGGGGGAAATATGGAAGATATTAATTTTAATAAAAGAAGAGAATTTCGATATTTTTTGCGTGAAGCTGTTCCCTTTCCCAAAAAAGAACAAGGTGAACAAGGAGATGTTTATCGTTATGGTGATTTAGTAATAAAAGATTTTAGATCATCAGTTTTAAAACAAACACAAGATATTTTGCAATTTCGTGACTTGGAAATACCTCATTTTTATTTTCCAAAAGCAGGTATTTATGTTAAAGATAAATTAAAGGGATGTATAACAGAATATGCTGATGGAAACAGTGTAGAATTCTTAGATGAAAGCATAGATTTTATTTTAAGGCTTTTAAAAGTTATGGAAAGTGATTTAGAAACCATATCAAGTGAAAGAATCATAATGAAAGATATTAATTTTGGAAATGTTTTAGTTACCGAAGATCATTTTAATTTCATTGATACTCTGTTTTATTGTTATTAAACTGATAATAGTGAAGATGTGTTAGCTAAAAATAGGAATAGGTTAAGTAACTTTATTTATAAGTATATACTTCCATCGGATTTGAGATTGTTAGTAGCTATGTGTATGGTTAATAATGTGATAACAGAAAAAGAGTATAGAGAACAACCCCGTAAAGTATTAGAAAAGTTAATGGAACATTTAAAAAACTATATTCCTTCAACATATACAACGTTTAAGGAAGCTGGAGATATGTATCGAAAAAGGGAAAAGAAATAAAAACTGTACAATGTACAGTTTTTTGTTTGTCAAAAAGCATAAACGTTTACAAGTTTACTGTAAATAAATTTGCAAACATCTTGTCTAACGTATTACGCTTTTTATATAATAATATTAAAGATAGAAGGTAGAGCTATGGATGTTAAAGAACAAGATAACATTGAATTTTTAGATGCCTATCCAACAAAAATGTTAAAACTACCATTTAATGCTTTAATGTTAGTGGTAAATGTTGGCTTGTTTTTAACTGGAGTAATTTTGTCAGGTGCTTTAATATTTAAAAATAGTGTTTCGTATGCTTCAGAGAATCCTAAACTATATGAAATTGTAAATGATACAGCAGAAAATGATAAATATATGGTATTTAATGGTAATGCTACAAATAATTATGTGAAATTTAATAATATGGTATGGAGAATTCTAAAGGTAAATACTACTGGTACAATTTCTTTAATACTAGATGACTCTATAAATCAAATTCCTTGGAAAATAGGAAATGATTTTAATGTAATGGATTATTTAAATAATGAATTTTTAAATCAAATTGATAAAACTAAATTAGTTAGTAATAAAGTATGCTCTGATGAAGTTAATAACTTAGAAAGCATTAGCTGTGATGAAGTAGATGATAGCTTAGTATCATTACTAGATTTAAACACATTTGCATCTACACTTTCAAATGGTGAAACTTTTGTAACTCGCGAAAATGAAAAAATGTGGTTAATGAATGCTTATAGTGATGAAGATATATGGCATACTGCTGGTAGTAAAGTTAGTCATAGTAATGAACTTTCAATGTATGAAATAAAACCTGTGATTACAATAAACAATGAAGTAATATATGAAAGCGGTAATGGGACTGCGACCGATCCTTACTTAATAAAAAGTGATAATTTAACTATCGGAAGTGCCGTTAAGCTAGGTGATGATTTATATAATGTTTATGAAATAAAAGATAATGAAGTTAGATTAATGCTTCAAAAAAATATAGATTATAAATATGCATATGTCGGTAATGATCAAAGCATTTTAGAATACTTAAAAATAGCATTTTATAATAACTTACCATATAAAGAATTATTAATTGAAAGTAATTATAAAATGGTTAATATTAAAGATAATAAAGTGAGCTATGATGAATATAAATCAGTTGTAGGTATACCTAATTTATTTGATATTAAATTTAATAGTAGTATTAAAAACTATTATACTTTTACAAAAGTAGATAATTATATTATGGTCTTTAGTGATCCTGTTATTTATGGAACAAAATATAAATTTCATGAGTTACGTCCTACAATTGCAATATCTAAAGATACAGCAGATAAACTAATTAATAATAATGGAACATATATGGTAGGAGAGTAATTTATGAAAGATTTTAAGATAGGAATGCTAGTTTTAGATATTGTAATTTTAGGTGTTTTACTTACTATATATATGGGATATGATAAAAGCATGCGTGAAGAAGAAAATATGGAACCAACTGAAACAGCTTTAATAGATAGTCCAACTTTCGCGAATAATATTACTAAAGATTTTTATGTAATTTCAAATAATCATAAATATAGTGATAATAATTATGAAGAAGAAATACTAAATAATAATGGTGAAGTTTATAAATTAATTGAACTTAATATTGATGGGTTTAATGCATATATGTTAGTGGTATATGATCCAAGTCGTGTTCGTTTAGCATTAAGTAAAGGTATGAATACTGCCGATAATAGTGGTAAGCAAGTAATGACTGAGATTGTTAAAGAAAACAATGCATTAGCAGGAATAAATGGTGGAGGTTTCTTTGATAATGGAAAGAAATCTACTGATAGACCAGTTGGTTATGTTATTAAAGATGGTAAAATATTATGGAATGAATCAAATAGAAGATCTGATTTAATTGGCTTTACATATGATAATAAATTAACTTTAGTTAATGCAACAGGAGAAGAAGCATTAGAAATGGGAATGCGTGATGCAGTAGAATTTGGCCCTAATTTAATTGTCAATGGAGTTGTTAATGAATCAGCCAGAGCTAAAACATATCGTGCATCAAGAACTGTTATTGCTCAAAGAGAAGATGGAATAGTCTTAATGCTTGTAACAAATGGTGGTTCTAAAGAAGGACCTAAGATGTCTAATATCATATCAGTTTTATTAGCATATGGTGCGTATAATGCTGCCAACTTAGATGGTGGGGCAAGTACTCAAATGGTTATTGGAGATAAACTTATAACAACTGCTACAAGTATGAGTGGAAAACTTGTTCCAAACGGTAGAAAAGTAATAAATGGATTTATTATAACTAACGAATAACTGTAATAGATTATTACAGTTTTTTTGTCAAATTATTTTAAGCTTAGTGTATTTTTATTGCCTTTTTGATATAATTTTATTAGGAGATCTAAATGGAAAAACAAGTTAAGAAAGTATTAGATAAGCTTACTGATAACGGTTTTGAATCCTATTTGGTAGGAGGGTATGTAAGAGACCTTTTGCTTGGAAAAGAA
>CAZSXH010000008.1:0-19383 GCA_964611015.1 uncultured Muribaculaceae bacterium | reverse complement strand
AACTTTTCCTCCACTAATTATTAATGGAGTTCTTGCTTCATCAATTAAAATTGAGTCAACTTCGTCGATTATACAGAAGTTAAGCTTTCTTTGAACTCTATCTTCACTTCTTACAACCATGTTATCACGTAAATAGTCAAAACCAATTTCGTTATTAGTTGAATAAGTAATATCAGCATTATAAGCTTCTTGCTTTTCTTTTGGACTTAACTCACGTAGATTAACTCCAACAGTTACACCTAAAAGATCATAAATGGGTTTCATCCATTCCGCATTACGGCTTGATAAGTATTCATTTGTTGTTACAACATGAACACCTTTACCTTCTAGAGCATTTAAATATGCTGGTAAAATAGTAGTTAAAGTTTTACCTTCACCTGTTTTCATTTCAGCAATATTTCCATAATGAATAGCTAAACCACCAATAATTTGAACATGGAATGGTTTTTCACCAATTCCACGATAAGCAGCTTCACGTGCAAGTGCAAAAGCAGGAACTATAATATCATCTAATGTTTTACCATTTTCTAATTCTTTTTTTAGTTCTTCTGTTTTCTTTTTTAAATCAGCATCTTTTAAAGCTTGCATTTCAGGTTCTAAAGCTTCAATTTCAGCTGCTATTTTTTCAAAACGACATAATTCTTTATACTCAGTATCTAATAATTTTCTAAAAAAATTCATATTCCACCTCGTTTTTTATTATATCATGTATGAAATTAAAATCAAAGAACATTAGCCAAAAATAGTAAAAGTTCGAGGTAAATTGACTTTTTTAGATACGTATGATAGTATATATCGAAAAAAAGGGGGATTAATGATGTTACCAGCAAGAGAAAATGTCTTAAGAATGACTCAAGACCTATTGAATAGAAATTACAATTTTAGAAACGTAAATCCAGGCGACGGACAAATAGCTTTAGAGTTGTTTATTTCATTGAATTATGCATTGAAACAAAAAGAATTTTTTGCTGAAGAGTATGCTAAATATTATGAAATTTTGCAAAATGCTGTTACTTTAGCAAACGAACTTCATTTAGATAATTCAATGAAGCTTTCTTGCTTCTTTGACTTTCTTTTAAAAAATGGCTTCTTTTCAGTTCATGGAAGACATAGATATTTTTGTGTAAATGGTAATTGTCCCCTTGATATTATGAAAGGTGTTGGAGTATGTCGTCATTATTCTGCAATGCTAATTGATCTAATGACAAAAGCTAATTATCCAACTGCTGATATATTTTGTAATATTGATTCAACTAAATCTGACATATACGAAGGACATGCTGTAACCTTAATCGAAGACTCTGGTGAACTTTATATATTTGATGCAACAAATAGTGAATTTTTAAAAATTATAGATACTAAAAAGGCAACTACTGTTGATTTATCAATGTCAGTATCAATTGATATAAAAAGATCGCTTTTATATCCAAGAACAATAGAAGAAGCAAACTTATTATATGATTATGCTGAAGGATCTTTACCAAATAAGAATTTAAATGCAAAAGCAATTTATGCAATTGAAGGTCAAACAAGAGAAGCAATAAAGGAACACATGCCATTAATACAAGATTTCTATACTGAAATACATCCAGACTTACAAAGTATAGTTACTGGAGTATCTCGCAAAAGAGAAAAAGGAAAGGAAAGTAAATAAAATGCTTCCAAGAAAAGATAAAATAATGCGAATTACCGAAGCCTTTTTTGATGGGGAAAAATCTTATCCAAGGCGTTTTAGGCTTGATGAAAATTTTGCATTTACAATTTATTTTAATATCAAACATACAGAAAAAGAAAGAATAGTATTTGCTGAAGAATTTTTAAAATATGATGAATTATTAGATAAAACCCTTCTGTTAATGCAAGAATTAAACCTTGAAGAGTCTGGAGAAATAGCCTTTATGTTCGAGCAGCTATTAGTACGAGGTTATTTTTCTGCAACTAGAATTCATAATTATGCTGATATTGGTGGTGGATGTACTTTGGATATTATGACTGGAAAAGGTTTATGTCGCCATTATAGCAAAATGCTTAACAATTTAATGTCTAGAGCACAAATTCCCAGCGCTAAAGTTTGTTGTGCTTATGGAAGCAATTATTTAACAAACGCTCGAAGTAAAGATAATCATGCAGTAAATCTTATTTTTGATGAAGATGGTTGTTATATTTATGATGCCACAAATAATGAGTTTTTTAAAATACTTTCAGCTAAAAAAGCATTTCCAATATACGATGATGAAATACAGGATCAAATAACTATGAAAGTTGCACTTGCTAATGCAATGTCCATCAAACCATGTGGTACACTATTTTATTCAGATTCTTTAGAAGAAGCAAATACTTTTTATGATTTTGCCCAAAACGGATTTCAACCAAAAAGAATCGATGCCGAAATGATTAAAAGATGGCGAAGAAGTGTATATGATGCCTTGTTATATAGCATGCCAGTAATCGAAGACTTTTACGATGAAATAAAACCCAGCTTAGATTTTATTGTTGATGGTGTTGCTAGAAAAAGAGAAAAAAAATAAGAGTGAAATTCACTCTTATTTTACGTTTATAATACCATAACTGTTATCTTTTCTTTTATATATAACAGATACACAATCTTCATCGATATTTTTGAATACGAAGAAATCATGATTTAATAGTTCTATTTGGATTAAAGCTTCTTCTTCATCCATTGGTTTCATATCTATATCTTTTCTCTTTATAATCTTTGTTTCTTCATAGTCCTCTTCAATATCGTAATCAAAACTCATTTCAAATTTAGGAATGTCTCGATACTTTTTATCAATTTTAGCCTTATTCTTGCGAATTTGACCTTCTAACTTGTCTACCACTAAGTCTGTTGCTGCATATAAATCTTGATGTCTTTCTTCTGCTCTTAAAGTAAATTTACTAGTTGGCACAGTTACTTCAATACTTTGTTCTTGATTTTTAACCTTTACTAAGACCTTACATTCTACTGATTTTGGACTTTCAAAATACTTATCAAGCTTACTTAGCTTTTCAACAATGTATTCTTTAATTGATTTTGTGACAGTTACCTTATCACCACGAATACTTACTTTCAAATTATCACCTTCCTAATTTAAATATATCATAAATAGAGCAAAAAAACTACAATTATATTATTGCAAGAAAAAAACTACTGTACAGTAGTTAGCTCTTGTTCCACAACATCAATTGCTTGTAGTCCTTTAGAAGTTTCAATTAGTTTGAAATTTACGACTGATCCTTCATTTAAAGTTTTATAGCCTTCCTTTACTATTGCTGAATAATGTACGAATATATCAGATAGTTTGTCGTATTCAATAAATCCGTATCCCTTGTCATTATTGAACCATTTTACTTTACCTTGCATCATACCACTTTCACTCCTTCCTACAAACTAACTTTAACATTTAAAATACACCATTTGCAAGAAAAAGCGTTCGACATTTGTCGACATATATAGGGCGCTATTTAGACTTTGCTTTGGAAATTAAATAAACCTCATTATTAGAAAAAATATACGTTTTATTGCCAAACTTTTCTTCAAAGTTATCAAATATATAATTTAGAGTATCTCCATCTCCAAGTAAATAGAGTTCTCTATCATTCAAACGATATTTTAAATATTCCATTAAATCATCGGTATTTAAAAATAAATTAGTATAAATTACAAAACTTTCTGTTTTCTTATATTCATTTTGAAAAGTAAGTATTACATAATTATCAAAAATATTTAAATAAGCATTACTAGTATTTAATTTATAATATTTTGTTTCATTTTCAATATAAGTATGGCGATAGTTAAATGATGCAAATATATTTTTTAACAATACTATATCTGATGCATTATTATTGGAATTTATTATTATTTTAATAGTTTCTCCAAAAAGACTATTATTTAAGTGATTATCTTGAATCAATTTTTCATAAGCTTTAATAAATTTATCTGGATTAACTATTCTTCCACCATTTACTATATTATTTCCAATCTTATATTTAATAATATTATCCTTTTTATAATTATATAGATATAATTTATTATCTGTTATATATAAAATATTCTTTGCTTTCATTTTCAACCTCTTTTATACTTTTGTTTTGTAACTTCTCCTCCCCTTATATGTTTTGCTTCATCATGATCTTTAAATATCTTATTTATTTCTCCATATAAGTTTTCATCCAATTCTTTTAGTCGGGATGACAAATCTTGATGAACTGTACTTTTGCTAACATTAAACTTTTGGGCAGTTTTTCTAATAGTATCATTTGTATTTATTATGTGATCTGCTTCTTCTAAAACTCGAGATCTCAAATTTTTGTCCATAACCTTAACAACCCCTTAATAAAATATATTATTAAGGGGATTGTTTTATGTGTTAACCAAGATCTTCAATTGTCTTATTATAGAAATTTTCAGGATTCATAGCATATCCTTTATGATATACTTCAAATAATAAATTATTACCACTTTCATTATCTAATAAGTTATCACCGCTTTTACCAATGATATCACCACATTTAACAACATCATCTTTTTTTACTGTTACTTCACTTAAACTATAATAAATGGTTTTTAAATCTGTATTATGAGTTATTTCAACATAATTACCTAATATTTCATCACTTGCTACTTTTGTAACTGTTCCACCATATACACTTACAATATCAAATACTTCATTAGCGGTATATAGTATTCCACTATTTTGTAAATATGTTTTTTCATAATACACTAATGAGTTTTGTTGTTTTTTCTCATCATCTTTCATATCGTAGAATGATTTACTAATAGTTACATTACTATTAGTAAATGGTTTTAAAGTAATATCTGTTGATGTTTCTTCATTTTTAATTACTGGAGATACATCATCTTTTATAGCACTTATTGCCATATCAGAGTATTCAATATTACTTTGAAGTACACTTCCTAAATAAGATATACTTATAAATAAAACTCCAATCACCAACACATAAACTGTTGGCAATACAAATCCTTTCAATTTTCTTTCTTTCATAATTCACCATCCTAGTAAAAGTATGGAAAATTATTTTGTTTTTTATACACTAGATTTTGGAAATATTTATATTTTGATAATAATGATTTAATATTTCATCATATGTAGCACCTTCTTTAGCCATTTCATTTGCTCCATATTGACTCATACCAACTCCATGTCCATATCCCTTTGTTGTAATTTCTATTTTATTATTAACAATTATTTCAAAGTCAGTAGAACGAAGTCCCAGTAATTTTCTAATATCAGTTCCTTTAAAGCTTTTATTGTTAATAACTATACTTTCTACTCTGTCACTTGAAGATTTTGAAATATTTTTTATAGTAATTGTGTTACATGTAATATTTAACTTTTGGCAAAAGTCTTCTTTAGACATAGTAATTGTTTTTTCAAAACTTTTTATTTCTTTATCCCATGATGAATCAACGCTTTTTAAATAATCACGTGATTCTCCAAAAACTAAAGCAACATCTTCCGTCTTGCCATTACTCATCGAAAAATAATAACTGCTTATTACTTCGCCATTATATTTCATTACTAAATCCTTAGTGCTATTTACAGCATTTTTTATTTTTGTGTAATATTTATTATAATCATTTCCCCACTTTTTTAACATATCTTCTTCCGTGATATAAACTTGGTTAGAAACATCAGTTACTAAATCATAAGTTGTTGTCTTAGTATTCATTTTATATAACGCATAAGTTCTTGATGCAATAGCTTGGGCTTTTAGGGCTTCTTCATTAAAAGAAGCTGGCATTTCTCCTGCTACTACACCCACAATATAATCTTCTAAGTTAATAACTTGTTCACTATTTTTTTCTTGATCTTTAATCGTTAATTCTAATTCAGTATTATCAACTTCGTTAGAAAAAGCAGTCTCTTTTTTAGGACTGCTTATTATTGCTACAACACTTAATATCACTATTATTATAATTAATATTTTGTTTTTCATATTAAAATATATTATAGATTTAAAAAATCCATGACTAAATTTGTTAATAGATAACTAAGAGCTAAACTTAAAGTAATTACCAACACTCTAACTTCAATTATCTTATCTTTTTTTATAATTCCATTAAAGTTAATGCTTGTTATACCAAAGGCACTAACAAAAGCAAAGACAATATATAAAATTATCTTAGCATTCATATGTACCTCTTTCAATTGCATTAACCTTTTCAATTCTTCTCAAATGTCTTTCTTCACTTGGTTCTTTAGTCATTAAAAAGTTATCAATTATGCTATATATTTCTTCTAAATTAATATTAGCACTAAAAGCTATAACATTAGCTCCATTATGGTTCTTAGCAGTAAAAGCATCATTGCTATCAACTACTCTGGCACATTTAATTCCATTAACTTTATTAGCAGCGATTGACATACCAATTCCAGAACCACAGACTAAGATTCCTAGTCCTTGATTTTCTTTTACTTTTTTACACACTTCATAAGCAAAATCAGGATAATCATCTTCAGCATTGTTTGCTCTACTAATACAATCTATTTCAAAACCATTACTTTTTACATACTTAATTATTTCATTTTGACATTTAACACCTTGGTGATCAACACCTAAAAATATTTTTATTTTTATCATCTCCTTGATTTAATACATATTAATTATATCATGTAAGATGCTTTTAAGTAAATGTCAGAAAAAATCGTTATTTGATATTTTTAGTTACTCTTCTTGTTCTAGCTCACGATAGTTAACTTTTCCTATCATTGTTTTTGGTAGTGACTCTCTAAACACATATTCTTTTGGCAACATATATGCCGCTAAGTTTTTTTCACAGTATTCTTTTATATCATTTTTAATTTTACTACTTAACTTTATATCATTTTTAAGAACAATGTAGGCTTTAGGAACTTGAACTTTATATGGATGAGGTACTCCGATAACACCACAGTTTAAAACTGCGGGATGTTCCATAATTACATCTTCAATATGAGAAGGATATACATTATACCCTGATACAATTAACATTCTTTTTAGTCTTTGAGAAAAGAATAAAACTCCATCTTCATTCATATATCCAAGGTCTCCAGTATGAACCCATATTCTTCCTTTTGAATCTTTTTCTAAAATTTCGTTTGTTTCTTTTTCGTTATTTAAATATCCACTCATAACAGTTGGACCACTTACTAATATTTCGCCAACTTCACCAGGTTTGACTTCTTCTTTAGTTTCACAGCTAACTATTTTTATAACATTTCCCGGAAGAGGTATTCCTACACTTCCCAAAACATCTGACCCTAAGGCACCAAAAGCAACAGGACCAGTAGTTTCAGTCATACCATAACCTTGAATGACATTATTATGACAATTGTGTTTTCTTAAAAATTCATTTACTTTTTCATTTTTAGAAACCGTCAATGTATCTCCACCAGATATAGCATATTTTAAAAAAGAAAGGTCGACATTATCCATATATTTATTTGTCAGTAATGCTTCAAATAACGTTGGAACTCCCGGCAATAAAGATGGTTTATATGTTGTTAATAACTTATCAAATCTCTTAGCATCAAATTGGGGAACTAAAATAATACTGGCATTCATACATAAAGGTCCATGAACACCAACTACTAAACCAAAGCAATGAAATAATGGTAACACTGATAACATGCTATCTGTATTATTAACTTGTGGTAAAATTATTTCCGCTTGTTTAGCAACAGCATTTATATTACCATTAGTTAAAACAATATTCTTTGGGACCCCAGTTGTTCCCCCACTATGTAATATTACAGCAGGTTGATCTTTGGTAGTCTTGACTAATACTTTATCAGTATAGTTTTTCCCTTTTAACATAAAATCATTCCAATAAAGATTCCATTCACTCTTTTTAGGACTTTCAACTTTTCTTCCTTGAGTAACGTAATAACCTAGTCTTAACAATGTTGGCATAGAGTTTGATGGAGAAACTATAACTGTCTTATAAACATCCGTATCATCAATAATCTTTTTAATTTTACTATAACTAACATTAATTGCAATTAACATAACACTTTTAGTACTAATTAGTGAATGTTTAATTTCTTCTTCAGCTGATAATGGATGAATCATATTAGAAATTGCTCCAATTTTATTAATAGCATAAAAAGCAATAACAGCCTCAGGTGTATTAGCCATACAAATTGTTACTACATCTCCCGGTCTTATTCCTTGGCTTTTCAAAGCTTTAGCACACATATTAATTTCATTAAAGAATTGTTTGAAAGTCATTTTCTTATTAAAATAATTAATTGCTGTTGAATCCATATTATTTTTATTACATTCTACTAAATGTTCATACAAAGAAATATTCGGTATATCAATATCCCTTTCATTCTTTTTGTAAAATTTAAACCATGGATATTTTGGTTTCATACTCCCTAATATTTTTTTCATTATTTTCATAAAATTCCTCCTACTTATGCAACATATGTTGCAAATCTTACAAATATATTATATGATTAACCTGTAAGAGTATCAATCTACAATTAAAGGAACAATTGATATATATTAAACACAAAAAAGTATTTTGTTTAATAAGTGAGGTTTTTATGGACAGAAGAATCAAATATACAAAGAAAGTTATTAAAGATGCATTGTTACAATTATTACAAGAAAAAGATATTAAAAAGATAACTGTTAGTGAAATTTGTAATATTGCTGATATTAATAGAGCAACTTTTTATCGCTACTATTTAGATGTATACGATTTATTAGATCAAGTTGAAAATGAGTTTGTTAATGAATTATTACTTGCTCTAGATAATACTAGTGAATATACCGTTTCTACTTTTTCTAATGACTTATTAAAAGTATTTCTTGATAATAAAGATTTAGTAAAAATATTATTTAGTACAAACAATAACGTTTACTTTTTAAATGGTATTTTAGAAGTTGCTTATCAAAAGTGCAAAAGCAAATGGGAAAGTGATGTTCCAAATTTAAAACAAGAAGATATAGAATATGCTTCTGCTTTCATATTTAATGGTGCACTTGGAGTAATAAATTATTGGGTACAAAATGATTTTGATAAAGAAGCAGATGAAATATCAAACATTATTGAAGAATTATGTTACTTTGGAACTAAAAGATTTATTTACAAAAAATAAAAAAAGAACAAAATTAC
Organism: uncultured Muribaculaceae bacterium; assembly: GCA_964611015.1. GTDB lineage: Bacteria > Bacillota_I > Bacilli_A > RF39 > UBA660 > Onthocola_B. The sequence goes on along the minus strand of CAZSXH010000008.1, from coordinate 10,253 downwards.
TTTTGTTCTTTGTCTAAACCAAATTTCTTATTAAACTTTTCAATGTTTCCAGTCTTCTTAGCTTTTCCTTGGCTACCTGTATAGAATGGATGACATTCACTACAAATTTCAACATCGATTTTTTCTTTTGTTGATCTTGTTTTAAATGTTGCTCCACATGCACAAGTAACTGTAGCTTCTTTTACTTCTGGATGGATATTTGCTTTCATATATTCACACCTTTCCGCCATGTCACATTCATGACATAGTAATTTCTTTCGACTTCAATATTATAACATATTTTTTTGATTCAGCAAGAATATCTTGCATTTTTTTATATTTTTATTTTTCTCGTGTTCTCTTAGTTGCTTTACCTTGACTAGGGCCAAGTATTAAATCATAATAATACTTATACATTTTATGCGTTTTATTAGCATCAAATTCAGCTTTAACTCTTCTATTTTTGGTAAGTTCATAATATGTGGCAATAAATAATATCTTTTTAACCCGATATTGATCTTCTGGCTTTAAAAATAATTCTTTTGTCATAATTACTACTTCTTCTTCAACAAACCCAAAGTCATCTGGTTCAACTTCACCTTTATCTATATTAGAATATGCTTTTTCAATGTTCCCAGATACGTAAAATTTATCTCCTGGTGTATCTAAAGCATATATTAGTCTTCTGCGAGCTTCTGCCAACTCTTCACCCGAACCAAAGCGTGCAACATACGCATCCATATTTTTAATCAAAGTTAAGTAAAAAATTCGATCTATTAAATCAGAATCGCTATTTAATATCCTTTTGTTGTTTTCGTTTGCATTTCTAATAGTTTCTTCAAAGTCTATCATATTTGCTTCAAAATCCGCAAAAACACTATCAAACTTTTCTTTCATTTTCCTCTCTATAGACTCTGAAAGAGCTTCCATATAAATGAAATTCAGCATTCCTTCTAACTTAAATCCAAAGACTTTTTGGTTTTTTTACCAAAATACGCATATTGAAATAAATCATATATGCGATCTTCGATATCACAGAGACCATATTCTTCATTATAATTATCACGGTTTTCCCAATCTAAGTTGGAAATAGGAGGAACGTCATAGTCTACCTCTTCAAATGTTCCCGACAAAAGACATATTGCCTCTTTTCTTTTTACAGAAAGCATCATAATATTAAGCAAAAAAGATAGTCTAACTTTTAAAAGTTTTTCTAGTTGTTCACGCATTTCAGAAGTATCCTCAGCTGTATTTATTTTTAAATAACATTGTTCTAAAAGTTCTTCTGAATTTCTATATTTTTTCAAAATATTTTCAAATTTAGAAATACCTAAAATCTGAAGCAAACTCTTATCGGTTTGTGATGTCAAGCGCTCTAAGTCTTTCCTATTTATACTTATTTGAGAATACAATCCTTCAAACTCTTCTTCACTAATTGAGTCAGTTAGTTTTACGCTATCTCCATCTAACATAAATAAATCAGAATAATTCAATAAAAATTCTTTTAAAGAACCGATAGGATCATAATCCTCAAATTCTACTTTTCCATTCCACCCATCAACATAACAAATTTCCTTACGTTCTTCATATTTTTTTAAAGCCAACTTAATAGCTTCTTTTATATAATCATTTAAAACTGTAACTTTTATTTTTCTTTTGCCTTCGTAAACTAAAAGAGTTCTAAATGCTATTAATACTATGAAATCATAATAATCTTTTATTATCATGTTTAATCACCTTACATAACAATTATAACATAAATGGATATTTACTTATACATTACGTAAAGCATTTTAGCAATTTCTTCATGCGCTTTATAGTTCATATAATAACTCTCTTTTTCTAAATAATACTTTTCATTTAAAGATATTGCTAATACATCTAAAAAATCAACGTTATATTTTCCACATAACACTTTTAGTTTAGAATTAACTTCAATAGCATCTTTTTTGTCAAATTTATAAGCTGGATAAAGACCAATTACAATTAACTTTTTTTCATAAAAATCTTTTATTGTTTTTAAAATATCTTCCATATCTTTTAAATAATCATCGATTTTTTCATCGTTTATTTTTTCTACCAACGATTTATCCGCAAACTCATCTACACCAATAGCAATAGTTATTATTTCTGCTTTAGCTAAGGTTTGTTTTATTGGTATTTTAGTAGAACTACCACGAATATTTTCTTCCAAATAATCTTTTAATTCATGTGTGGTAAGATGAGTTATAGAGTATTCATTATTATAATCATCAAGCATGTTTTTCTTTTCAAACTTTTCTTTAAGATAATCATTAAAACTAGTTCCTGCCACATTATATGGTGTCATTCCTAAACTAAAGCCATCACCTAATGAAACAATTGATATCTTTTTATGAACTGTAGTACTATTTATAATTATTGTTGCTATTAATCCAATAGTTAAAATTAATAGTAATTTATATCTTCTTTTCATTTTTAACCCCCAAGAAAAAATGTAAAGATTGCTCTTTACATTATACTTCAACTATTTTAATATTAGCACCAACACCTGATAATTTATTTATAATTCTTTCATAACCTCTTAGTATATGTTCGGAATCATTAATGATGGTTGTTCCTTCTGCAATTAAACCTGCAGTAACTAATGCTGCTCCAGATCTTAAATCGGTAGCAGTTATCTCTGATCCGTGTAGTTTTGTTGGACCGGTTATTTTTGCGTACTGCCTTTCTGCTTCAATGTTTGCTCCCATTAAATTCAAATATTTAACATGACCCATTCTATTTTCAAAAATGGTTTCTTCAAATTGTGATATTCCTTCAGCTTGAGTAAGTAACACAGCAATTGGTTGACCTAAATCAGTAGGAAAACCAGGATAAACTACGGTTCTAACATTTGTTGCTTTTAAGTTTTTACTTTTATTAAGAATCATTTTATGGTTTTTTAAAGTAAAGTTAACACCCATTTCTTGCAGCTTATTTAGTAATACTATATTATGTTCTGGTACTAATCCATCAATTTCAAGATTATCTCCGAGCAATGCTCCCATTATTACATAAGTTCCTGCTTCTATTCGATCTGGTATAACCTTTATTTCTGCTCCATGCAATTCTTTTACCCCTTCAATAGTAATTTGATCTGTACCAGCTCCTGTTATTTTAGCTCCCATATTATTTAATAGTTCTGCTATGTTTGCTATTTCTGCTTCTCTTGCGGCATTAGCAATAGTTGTAGTACCTTCTGCTAATGTTGCTGCAATCATTAAGTTTATTGTTGCTCCAACTGATGCAAAGTCCAAGAAAATATTACATCCTTTTAATTTTTTAGCATCTATTATATACTTGCTATCATCCTTTTTTATTGTTGCTCCTAAGCTTTCAAAACCTTTTAAGTGAAGATCTATTGGACGAGATCCAATGTTACATCCTCCAGGGAAATATATTTCTACATGCTTAAACTTTGCAAGTAAAGCTCCCATAAAGTAATATGAAGCACGAAGCTTGTTACTTAAATTTTCTGGAATAACTTTATTTACAATTTCACTTGAATCCATTTCAATTATTCCTGTTTGATTTTTTACTTTTACGTTAAGCAATCTTAAGATTTCTATTAAAGCATCTTTATCTGATATGTTTGGAACATTTGTAATCTTTACACTACCATTTGCCATTATTGCTGCAGGTATTAAAGCAACAACACTATTCTTTGCTCCTCCAATTTTTATTTTTCCAGATAAAGGACGATTCCCTTCTATTATAATTTGTTTCATTATCTCACCTCTAAACTCTATTCAGCAAACATTAATTTTATGGCTTTTGCATAAATCTTTTTTGTTATTTCTTTACCATTTGGAACTATATTTGTAAAATTAGTCATCATTACACCACTATTTGCTTCCATTAAATAAATATCATTTTTTTCATCAACAATTATATCAATACTACAAAAATCGATACCAATATCTTGAGCAAGATTGCTAGAAAGATTTTGTAATTCTTTGCAAAGATCTTTATTAATATTTAAGTTAACTGTTGCACCTTTCGATAAATTAAACTGCCAATTATATTCGTAGATTTCCCCTTTTTCTAATACATCTTCAGATAATCCTTTTTTCTTATTAAAAAAATAAGGGTTAAATTTACTTAACAATTCTTTTATAGAACTTTTACCATCTCCGACGATAATTGGTTTAACTTTTTCATAAATCAGCTCGCACTTACCTTTTAAAACAACAATCCTATACTCACTTTTTATATCTACATACGGGCATATGCTGATAGAATAGTTTTTACTTAACAATTCTTCCACTTTTTTAAATAAATTTTCTAAAGAATTAATATGAAAAACTTGTGCTCCTCTTGATCCGATATTTGCCTTAACTACAACGTTTTCTTTATATTTATAAAACAACTCTTTAATAAATGATTCATCAGTATTTTTAAATATAATATTATGTTCTATTATAGGATAATCATTAAACTTTGCTAACTCATAAAAAGCATATTTATCATCTAGTATCTTAGCTACAGCGTTAGAATTTAAGTTAAAATTAAAACCAGCGATATATTCTTTTTTATTATCTTTTTCTAATAGATGAAGCCATCCTGATGATAGGTGGGTTATTTTAATATTTTCTTCTTTACAGATTTCTTCAAGAATATCTCTGTATTTTATCATAACTACCACCATTTTCATTATAGCATGTCCAATTATATTTGCGCAAATTAAAACAAATGATAGATGCCAAGCATTAGTAGTAAGGCAATACCTAAAATACTAGCATACTTTCCTATTAATTTATTGCTATATTTTCCTATTATTAATCCGAGCATTGTAAAAGATGCACTACACAAAGAAAAAATAATACTGGCATGAAGAATATGATTGGTAATATTACTAATTCCTAGTCCAACTGAAAATGAATCTATACTTACGCTAAATGCCAAAAGTAATACACTAATTAAATTAAGACTAATAGATACTTGTTCATCTTTAAAATAGTGAATTGCTAAATTAATACCTAAAATAATTAAAACAAGTCCTAAAATAACATTACTTGCCAAATTAAAAATTTTCATTATTTTAACTCCAATAAAGCTTCCTATTATTGGCATAAAAAAATGAAATATGCCAACAATTAACGGAAATAGATTCAAATAAATGTTCTTTTTAGTAAGAGATCCTAAACTTAAAGACAAAGAAAAAGTATCCATAGAAAGGGACACTCCAATAATAAGTATGGATACTAATTCTTTCATATAATCACCTAAAAAATTATATGCGTTATCTTAAAAATATTTATCTAATACATCTTTGATGTAATAAGAATATGTATAATCATCGTAGTTTTCTTCCTTTGCTTCTAGCATACAAAGCGGTGGAAATAATACACACCACCAATTCTCTCCAAGTCCATCACCTAGAGTAACAACTAAAGATTCATATTTTCCTTCACTATAAGTAACTCATTTATATGTTTTTTCCGGAAAATAGTTTAAACCGTAGTTTATTTTATAATTAACGTTATGATTATCTATCGTCTTTTTTATAAGGGGCATCTCATTATCGATCATATTTTTTGTATCATCTTTAGAAATAGATGAATCTAATATATCAAAAAGAATCGGTTCTAAGTCAGCCTTCACTTCGGCTTTTTTTGCTAAATCATCAAAGTCATTACTATTTGCAATTATTCTAAATCTAATGGCATCTTTTGGTATCAAAACTTTGTTAGTTTCATTATTTGCTACTAAGAATATTACCATTAATATAAACAATGCTATAATTATTTTTTTCAATTTTATTCACCTAAAAAAATATTGGTAAAATAAAAAGATATTTATTCATTAAATATAAATAAATATCTAGTTAAGCCTTGTAAGTCTTTCTTAAATTCATATTTTAAATTTGTATAAAGATTCATTACTTCTTTTAACGATTCTTCTTCATTATCTCCAATTTCAAAGGCAATAAGTCCTGATTTTTTTAAATCATTTAAATGTTTTTTTAATATTTCTTTATAAAAGAACAACCCTGAGTCTTCTGCAAATAAAGCAATATTTGGCTCATACTTTTTTACTTTTTCTTCAACGTATCCATCAAATGGAATATATGGAGGATTTGATACTATAATACCATAATTATCATTTAAACTATCCAACATACTTTGATTGATAAAGTTTATTTCGACGTTATTTCTTTTGGCATTTTCTTTTGCTACTTCTAAAGCATCTTTTGAAATATCTATGGCAGTTACACTAGCATTTAAATTCTTTTTTAGAGCAATTGCAATGCAGCCACTTCCTGTTCCTAAATCGATTATATTTATTTTTTCTTTAAATCTGTTTTTAGCATACTTTATTACATAATCTACTAAACCTTCTGTTTCAAAACGAGGAATTAATACATTTTCATTAACATTAATTAATACATTGTAAAACTCTACATTACCAATTAAGTATTGTACGGGATAGCCTTCTTCTAACTTTTTTATTACTTCTTCTAAATTATCTTTGTATTTACTAGTAATTATTTCCCAATCTGGCATGCTGATAAAATCTGGCTTATTCATACATATCCTCCAAGATTGATAAATCATTTATTAATGCGTCATTTATGTTAGAATAATTGCTTTTTAACTTTTCAAATTTTTTAATAAATACATCAACATCTATCAAAAATAAAGGAAAATAGTCAGTTACTATGCCCTCAATTACAGTAATGTTTTGTAATTTTAAATAGTTTGCAATCTTCCAAAAGTTAGATTCATTCATATTTTCAAAAACAAATGGTTCAAAAGTTTCTAACATATCTTTATAATCTTCTGGTTTTACATATTTTTCTATAAAGTTCATCGCTCAACTCCATATTGTTCTACAATTAAATCTAAGTCAATACTATACGTTTTTAATACTCTGCTTTTTGGTTGAACAAATAGAGAACTTAATTTTCCACTTTCTACTACATTAAAACCATGCTCATTCATGTAATTATATATAGCTCTTATTTGTATTTCACTTCTTTTGAGTGCTGAGGCAACAATATATTCTCCTAAACCTAAATCTTCATATGTTTCTATTGCTTCTGCTATTCTAGAACTTTGAATCGAAAGAATTGATGGTTTTAACAAGTGTCGATATCTAGAATCACTCCAATATGTAAGTGAAAGCTTTTCTCTTAATATTTCTGCTGTACTTCTCCAAATTGTGGGTCCAATTAGCATCGAATATTTTTCATCTTCCAATTCTGGCATTGCCAATATATCTAGAATTTCCTCTGGACTACGAAGCCAGATGCTTGAACCAAGCATCCTAGCATATTTTGGTTGATCCCAAATTAGATTGCCATTACTATCTTTCAAATAAAGTATTTCTATAACCTCATTTGGTTTCTTACACCAAATAGATGGACTGACTAAGTCATAAAATTTTGCATCTTTCCAAATTGAAGTGCCATCCTCTTTTTTTAAATTTAATACTAATTTTATTTCTTCGGCTCTTCTCGCCCACATTGTAGCACTAAAAGCTTTTGCAAAATGTTTATTTTCCCATTCCTCTAAATGAAGAATTGTTCGTACTTCTGATGCTTCTCTTTGAAAAATACCTGGAGCAAGCAATTTATAGAATCTCTTTTCGTGCCATTCTTCCATCTGTAAGATATTCATAATATTCTCTGGTGTTCCTAAATGAATATTTGCAATTAATTCTGGGGTTAATAGAGGATTATCTAACATTCCACTATCTATAAGATTTTTTAAAGATTCATGACTTTTGCGCCATATTCCAGGAACCAATATTTTTTTATATTTAGGATTATCCCAAATTGACTTCCCTTCACTATCCTTGTATTCTATAGTCTTTTTTACATCTCTAAAATTACTGGTCCAAATACCTGAAGTAAGTAAATGTCTATACTTTGGATTGTCCCAGACTAACATACCGGATTCGTCTTTATATCTTAAAATCGCTTTTATGTCCTCCGAAGAAGCGCTCCAAATGTTTGCTTCTAACAGTCCTGAAAATCTTGGATTATCCCACTCTTCTAAATGTAAAATCGCCTTGATTTCTTCTAAACTTCTCTTCCATATATTAGATGTTAATAAATGAGCATAACGCTTATCTTGCCACTCTGGCATTGCAAGTATCATGGGTATTTCTTCCGGAGTTCTATTAAAAATAGTTGTCGTTAATAAAGGCATAAGTTGTTTTCTATATCTATTTGCTATATCAATTATTTTTTCAATCTTCTTAGCTGAATGAACTTTCATATGAGGATTTATCAAAAACCCTAAATTATTATCATTTAGCTTCTTAACAGCATCTTTATATTCAATATCATTCATATTGCTCACCTTATTCATTTTAATTATACTTAATTAACTAAAATCTTGCAATAAAAAAGCTAGATGCTTTACTATAAAGACATTCCAGCTAATTTTAATTTTAAATCTTCATTTATTAATGCTTCAATAACAGGGCCAAGATCTCCATCCATAACGCGATCTAAGCTCATTATTGAGAAATTTATACGATGATCTGTTACTCTATTTTGTGGATAATTATAAGTTCTTATTTTTTCTGAACGATCTCCAGTACCAATCTTAGACTTTCTTGCTTCTCCAATTTCACTTTCTTGTTTACGCATCATTTCATCGTTAAGCTTTATTTTAAGCAAGTTCATTGCTCTTTCTTTGTTCATTAACTGACTTCTTTCAGTTTGACAAGTTACAACTACTCCAGTTGGAACGTGAGTTATACGTACTGCAGAGTTTGCAGTGTTTACAGATTGTCCTCCAGCTCCACTTGAATGGTATACATCGATTTTTAAATCGCTTTCTTTAACATCAATATTTACAGTTTCCACTTCTGGCATTACAAGAACTGTAGCTGTTGAAGTATGAACTCTTCCTTGAGTTTCAGTTGAAGGAACTCTTTGAACACGGTGAGAACCACTCTCATATTTCATCTTTGAGTAAACATTGCTTCCTTTAATCATAAATTCGATTTGAGAATATCCACCACTAGTACCTTCTACTTCATGTAATATTTCTATTTTCCAACCATTTTCTTCGGCATAATAGCTATACATACGAAATAAGTCTCCAGCAAAGATATTTGCTTCATCTCCCCCAGCAGCTCCTCTTATTTCCATAATAACATTTTTCCCGTCATTTTCATCTTTTGGAACAAGTAAAACTTCTAGTTCATGATAAAGTTTATCAATCTCTTCAGTTAGAGTTTTAATATCTTCTAAAGCCATTTCTCGAAGCTCCGGATCATTTTCCATTGCTTTGGCTTCTTCTAAGTTTTTAGAAGCATTTTTATACTTTTCATAAGTAATAACAGTTTCTTCTAAATCACTATGTTCTTTAGAAAGTTGTTTTAACTTATTAAAATCATTTAAAATTTCTGGTTTTACTAATTCTTCTTTTAATTCATTATATTTTTCTACAATTGCATCCAATCTATTAAACATTTTATCCTCTCCTTTTTTGGCAATTTTAAAACATTTAGATTAGCTACATATTACTTTCGTCTTCTTCATCAATTACTACTAAATCTGCAAGTTCATCTTCATCTGTGTCTTCTGTTTCATCTTCTTTATCGTAGAAGATATCTTCATTTTCAGCTTCTTCTGCATCGATGTCAGCTTCTAAATCTGCAGATCCTTCATCAACGATTTCATCGTCTTCTTCATCTTCAATAACGATATCTAGTTTATGTCTTGTTTGTAAATCCCAAAAGCCATTTTTTAACATAATAAATTTTTTATTAATTGACATTTGTTCAAAAAAATCAACTAATTGGGCATCAACTGTATCATCAGATAAATCTAAAGCCTTACATACTTTAACAAAAATATCTCTTAGTTTCATTTTTTTGCCATTTTCTTGAAGTACTAATAAAGCAATATCATCATAACCCATTAATTCCAATTCATCTTTTGGTATTTTGCTTAATTTCATGTTTTTATCTCCTTACATTTGTTCTGGTGGTACAACTCCTATTAAGTTTAGAGCATTAAATAGGGTTTGTTTAACACACTTAATTAAATTTATATTTTCCAAAGTTTCTTCTTCATCATCAGTTAAAACACGCTTTTTTGCATAGTATAAATGAAATAAACTAGCAAGTTCATACACGTAGTTTGTTACTAAATGAGGTAGTTCTTTTAAAGCAGCATTTTTAACTACTTCAGGGAACTCATAAACTTTTTCTAGAACATTATATGATTCTTTATCACTAATTGCAATATATTTTTCTACTATTTTGTCAGTTTCTTGTGTTTTTAAGAT